>JBPYDQ010001192.1:0-13654 GCA_051986135.1 Terriglobales bacterium
CTTGACCGAAAGCCCGATAGTCGAAAAGGTGTGTCGCCTAACATGTCGTCGGTTACGGGCATCGGTCCTCTGCTTTCGCCAACCCGTTCAGTGGTTGCCCGGAGATCGATTTCCATACCTTCCTTGAGCGCCAGTAGAGCCCCATGATCCGGAGCAAGCCGCGCGTAAAGGCGTGGATGGCACCATGGTGGTGCAAGCCTCGATCGCTAGAGATGGAACCAGTATCAGACATCGAACTCGCCGCTGGTCCCAGGCATTTCCAATATCCAAGCGCTTCCTAGAACCGGCTCTCACCATCGAGAAATCAGGATCCATCCCCGCGACTCCCAGCAGCTTACGGAAAGCGGGATTTCTGCGTGCACAAAGTGCTGACCCGCGCTTGGTACGGCAACAAGGGGCGAGAGACTCGGGCGAAACTCCGTCGCGGGAGGTGTGGCCACTGGTTAAACGCGAGCAAGGCGGAGGCGATCAGCTACGGTGTATGCCGGCAGTGAGTGAGAGCTTTCGAGAGAGCTTTGAGCGCGTGCTATCTCTCGATAACGGAATAGCTCGAGGAGAGGGCTCCCTTTTTTCTCATTGAATTCTCTAATGCTGTTACGGGCTCGTACCTAAGGTGTGTTTTGAGGGTTTGCGTAGCGGATCGGTCCGGTTCTCTCTGCGTTCTCTCGCGCTGTCCGGTTCTGATTCATGTGTTAGCGGAATCTCTGGGCTCGGGTCCTTCGCCAATTCTCGAAGAGGGCGCCTCCTCGGCTTCCAGGGCAGTATAGGGTTTCAGGAGGATAGAGTCTGCCCTTTTTCCAAAGTCTCGCGTACCTGCGCAGCAGCATCAGATTTATTTGCAGCCACGAACCTCGCACCCGATGCCGACAGGTGCCTGCTGCAGGATCCCGCTTTCGTTTTCGTCAGCCGTGAAAGACCAGAGCGCGGGGGAGCATCTCGGAAGCGTATGTTGCCCCCCAGGATCGCTCAAGTTACATACAGTGCTCGAATAGGCCAGGCTAGCGGCCTTCTGGGTAGCAAACCGTAGATTGCGGGAAACCTGGCCGTTTATGGCGAAGACGCGGCTGCCGTCTGGAGGTAGGTTGGTGGCCCGAAATGGTGTGTTCAACTCAGTTATGCCAGCGCCCAAACCTATCTGTGGGTAGATGCGAATCCGTGGTGCGTTTCCTTTGGAGTTCCTCTTGCCGTGCATCTAAAAGGACATTCAGTTCCACGATAATTTCCTGCAGCTTTTCCGGGTCATTCTCCGCCGCTGCGGCGTAGCAAAGCGCTTCCCAACCTTTCGATTCTCTGGCCATAGAGCACCTCGGCCTGTCTGCTTCGGATGAGCAGTTTGGTTGCCTGGAGGCGGAGGTAGGTTTCACCCGGCACAACAAAATTTCGATTGTGTCCACGTACAGGAGGTCTCCCGTCCCGGCTGTCGGGCATAGCACGACGGTGTCCCGCTCTGGCACTGAAGTGCTATTCTCAAAATCTCGCCGGGAACTTACCCTCCTAATTGAGCAGTTCTGGGGGAGGGCTGCCCGGGCGTCCCGTGACTCGCAAGAGTTCCGGGGCGCTCGTTATTTTTGAACGAGGGAAAACAGTCCTCGAGGGGAGCACGCGGTTCTAGGATTGTTTGGTTCGGTCGCCCTTGCGCATCATTCATCGCCCTACGTCGCCGGTCTCTCGTCGATCGAACGCGGGGTTTCGTTCTGCAGCGCTTCCCCTGGGCTAAGCGGCGATGCGGACGATTTCCTCGACTTCCGCCTGCCTGCAACAGGCTTGCTTATACCTATCAAGATTGGTTCGATCATTTCGACTCCGCCCGCCTTGATCAGCAGCTTATACAGGGGTGTTCGCGAAATGGTACGCTTGGGATCTTCTCGATCGGGCAGCACTCTGGTCTTCGAGAAGCAGAGAAACCTTAGTCATCTTATTTCGGTCTGAGGCTATATGATTTCAGTGTCAAACACATCTACCCCGCCGAAGGGTTTCAACAGAACAACCGTGCTTTCTATTACGGGCTACCCGCCAACGTCCCGATATGGCTCCGGTCGAGAACCGAAGGGCATTGCAAATGACCGCCGTAAGATTGCCGCGGCTCTGTACCTAAATGCATGGTGCGGCCTCCGCCGAGTTGCGGGCCACGGCAATTGCCGGGCAGGTAAGTCAAACTCAAATCATGAAGTGTGCGGCCAGGCTTCGACAAGCTGCCTGCGGTTTTTTCTGGACGCACGCTCGGCTGGCCCTCGAGTGTTTGCTGCTTTGCAAATGGTCGCGGCTCTAACGGCCGTATTTTCCCATGATCTCCGCCCTGCCGATGGTATGCCCTTGGATGGCTCGCTCTAACTCTTCTCCGGTTGCCCCTGGCTTGAGGTCGAGTTTCCTGTCCAGGGCATAGAGCTTGAAAAAATATCGATGCGGCTTTCCCGGAGGCGGGCAGGGTCCTCCGTAACCGATCTTCCGAAATCCGTTTCTTCCTTGCCGGGCGCCGTTCGGAAGTTCGTCGACTTTGCTCAGATTGGCCGGGAGGTTGCGGGTGTCCTCGGGAAGGTTGAACAGCACCCAGTGCGTAAAGGTGCCGACAGGCGCATCGGGATCATCTGCAATCAGGGCCAGGCTGTGCGTGCCCGTGGGGGGATCGGTCCAGGAGAGCTCAGGTGAGCTGTCGGCGCCCTCGCAGGTGAACTTCTTGGGAATTTCACCGCCATTTTGAAAATCGCTGCTGGAAATTGAGAATGTCATCTTGCCTCCCGATGACGAACTTTGGCTTCCTCCGAGCAGAACGGTAGCCATAAGAACAGCCACGGTCACAACAGTCAGGCGTATCAGCCAATGCGCTGGCAAATGGATTCCTCCTTGCTGCAGCTAGCCTCTACCAGAGCGTTGAGATGGTGAAGTTGACTGTGATCTTTGCCTCGGTCTCGGACGGAACCCCATTCTGCAGGTAAGGCTTGAACCGCCATTGGCGGACGGCTTCTTGCGCAGCCGTGGCCAGAATCGCCGGGCCATTGAGGACTTTCAGATCCTCGATGGTTCCGTCGGTGCCAATCAGAGCTTGCAAGACCACGGCGCCCTGCACCTTCATTTGGCGGGCCAGCATGGGATACGAGGGCTGTACTGGGTGTACCAGCACATGGCTTGTATCGGCCGACATTCTTACCTGCGCCCCGGCATTGGTGGCGGGTTGTACCGTTGTCGACGCCCGCGGCTGTGCCCCATCAAGAGCCGTCGACGGACCGGAATTGGGCAATTCAACGCGTACAGCATTGTTGCCGGCGCTTACGATACGGTGACTATTTCCGGCTACGACCTCAACCTCCAGAGGAGGAAGGGCTGTTCGACTCACTACAGCAGGTGGGGCCGGCGGCTCTGTCGCGTGGGAAGCCGCAGCCACTGGACCCTTATTCTGCAGGGGTACAGTATTTGGCACAGGCGGCTTGGGCGTGTGCGATGAGAGTAAGGATGTGCGGTCGCTGTCACTCGTATCCCAATCGGCCGCGGAAGGGTCACTCGAGCCAAACAGGTTACGCCAGTCGCGTGCCATGAAAATTCCGATGGCAAGCAAGACCAGCGCGAGTGCCAGAACCATCTTGTGGCGCTGCTTCCTATCGTAGCCTGCAGCCAATTCTAGAGCAGTCTGTTGCAGTTTCGACGTATGGTCCTGCATTCAGCCCTCGGAGCGAATAGAGAGTAAGTACCGACCTGCGCGCCTAGTATGCCTTGAAATTTCAACTAAGACCAGCGCTTCGCGAGAACTTAACGGTTGTGACCTTTGTCACAAGCAGACATGCCAAATCAACGCCTGCCGAGAGGCAAGACGGGCACTTAAGCGGTGGTGTGCGTCACAACCGGCTGGTAGGGAATTGCTCGGATTGTGATGCCGACACGCCCGCAGTTGCAACTATCCGAGACCTATGTCATAGAAAGCTGCCTTCCATGCAAGATAAGGGCAGAGCGCGTCTCTTTGCGATCTTGCGGACGGGCGGCGCCGCAATCGTTCGAAACCATCCAATATGCCGCCGTCACCCCAAGAATGCGGCCCGTTTGTCGAGGAACAGTCTCCGGGTGGAACTTCTGGCGCTGCTCGAAAGTCGGGTGAAACTATCGATCTGCGGCACGAGGCAAAGCCACTGGTTCGTAAGATTGCCGAATCCGGTACGGTTCCAGGCCTGAGCCCCACGGTTTCCGGTGAGCCTCATTGAACTGACCGCGCAGACCGTCGATCCCCGTCAGGTCAATTTCGTCAAGCGCCAGCTCCTTCGTTTTTCAAGGTAAACGTTTGCGCCCGTTTCGGGGGCGCTGAGCAATTGAATGACAGTGCAACAATGCCTGTGGCGAGGTGCGCGCCCTAGGCTTGTCGCTTTCGGCGAGACACGAACTGGCTAAGCGGCTTCTGGGATCGAGTTCGTGGCATGACGTGGCCGGCAAGGCGGAGCCTTGTTTGAAGTTGGGCTGATGCTCAAAGAGCTGTCCGGCAAGCGCCAAGGTCACGGCTGAGCCTCGACCATTGCCGGCCGCAATCCCAGATCGCGGGACCTCGTGCGCTTGGGAGGAGAAGGTGAGGCTGCTCGCAGGAGCCGAGCTGAGCTCCACAGGTTCGACAACTCCGCCTCAAAAAGCCGAGTCCCGACAGCCGGCAACTAAATGCTGAGCCGCCAGGATTCTTCTCTTGTCACTTTTCTGCGTGACTTCGAATCTCATTTAGCATAGTAAACAGGACACCGTCTGCTTGTACTCGGGTTTTCATGGCATCAATCGAACAACGGAAGTTCAAGAGCCTTACGCGACGCGAACTGCTTAAGCTGGCTCCCGCGGCGGCAGTGGGTGCTTTCGCGGTACCTCGACTTCGGAAACCGTTGCTCAAGGCTGGCCTCGGTTTCAGCGACTGGATGGCCAAAGGCATGTTCCGCACCACCCATCTGGCTCCTACGTTTGCTGACTCCGAGTTGACACCCTTCGACGAGTTTCCCATCAATGACTACGATGTCGACGATCCCGGGGTAGACCTGGACGCGTGGTCGTTGACGGTAAGTGGTCGGGTGCAGAAGGCGGGGGCTTACAAACTAGCGCAAATTCAGGCGCTGCCCAAAATACGGCAGAACACGCGTCACGTTTGCGTCGAGGGCTGGGACGTCATTGGCCGCTTTGGGGGGGCTCGCCTTTCCGATTTCCTTAGTTTGGTCGGTGCGGATACCACGGCTGGTTTTGTGTACGTGGAGTGCGCCGACGATTACTATTCATCGATCGACATGGCTACCGCTCTGCATCCGCAGACACTGTTGTGCTACGAGATGTTCGATCAGCCGCTCACGCGCGAACACGGCGCCCCGTTGCGCTTGCAGATTCCCACCCGGATCGGCTACCAGCAGGCGAAATACCTCACGGATTTGCGTGTTACTAACATTCTTCAGCGAGTAGGATACTGGGAAGATCAAGGCTATTCCGGCACCTACAATCTCTGACCCGCATGGAATCAGATGGCAACACAAACGGTCGCTATTGAGAATAAGAAAACTGGAGAAAGAACCACCGCCCGCTACGAGCACCCCTACGTCGTCCGGTTTTGCCATTGGCTGAATACGGTCTCCTTGTTCGTCATGGCGGGAAGCGGCCTCCAGATCTTCCGCGCGTTTCCCAGTTTTGGAGCGAAGATCCCGCAGAAGGACCTCCTCGACTGGCCCAAGGCGTTTGCCATTGGGGGGTGGTTGGCAGGCGCGCTGCAATGGCATCTGACGTTCGCCTGGATATATATCGCCACCGGACTGGTTTATATCGGATATCAAATATTCAGTGGCAATTACAAGCAGGTGCTGTTTACGCGGCGCGACATTCCCGGAGTTTGGCCAATGGTGCGCCATTATTTCTTCTTTGGCCCCAAGCCGCCGCAGAACGAGAGTTACAACCCGCTGCAGAAGCATGCCTACACAGCTGTGATCGTTCTCGGCGTTCTTTCAGTGCTCACCGGGGTGGCGATTTGGAAGCCGGTACAGTTTTCCTGGCTAGCGTGGTTGATGGGCGGATTTCATTGGGCGCGGATTTGGCATTTCGTCATTCTTTGGGCCATCGTTGCTTTCGTGTTCGGACACATCGTCATGGTTGTACTCCATGGATGGAACAACTTTTCATCGATGTTTACCGGGTGGAAAAGGGAGAGCGATTAACGCCGTAATCGAGTGAGTAGTTGATCGTGCCCAATGTGGCTGTTATGGCTCTTTATCTCTTTTGTGGGCAAGACTATTCTCACCACAAGGGAAACAAAGGAGCGGGAAAGAAGGGCCGGTGGGCTCGAATCTCATCACTCCAGAATCGGGTTATGGAATCGGTGCAAGCGACCTCAACCGACAGCCCGACTGCTCGGCTAAGCGAAGAGATCCTGATTCGGCGCGTCCGAAATGGGGAGCATGAGCTTTTCTACGAGCTCATCCGGCCTTACGAGCGGCGAATCTGGGCTGCCGCCGTTGCCATTGTGCACAATCCAGCTGATGCCGAAGAGGTTGCCCAGGATGCCGTCCTCAAGGCTTTCAAAAATCTGGGGCAATTTCGCGCGGAAGCCCGGTTCAGCACCTGGCTCATTCAAATTACCGTCAACGAGGCGCGCATGCGCAGACGAAAACAGCAAGCCAGCCATTTTGAGCCCATGGACGCCCATGCGATTGAGGAAGGGAATTACGCCCCCCGCGATTTTGCCGATTGGCGGGAAATTCCGTCCGAGACGCTGGAAAGAAAGGAGGTTCGGGAAGCCTTGACGCGGGCGCTGGCTTCACTGAATGAAATCTATCGGGATGTCTTCGTGCTCCGTGATGTCGAGCACCTCAGCATTGAGGAAACGGCCAAGACGCTCGGCATTTCGCCAGCGAACGTTAAGACACGCTTGCTGCGTGCACGTTTGATGCTGCGTGATCTGTTGGCGCCCGGACTGGGGGGGAACTGGTCAAGCAAGTTGTGGTTCGCTAAGGGGAACAAGCCATGGTAGTCAACTGCGAAGAAGTCTGGCGGGAAGTATCGAACTATCTGGATGGCGAAATCGACTCCCGGTTGCGTGCGGCCGTCGAACAGCACCTGCGTGGCTGCAAGCACTGCACCGCGGTCATGGACGGAACCCGGAACGTCCTACAGCTTTACGGAGACCAACGCCTGCTCGAAGTTCCTTTGGGTTATAGCCAGCGCCTGCATCATCATCTCGCCGCCAGAATCACGGGCAAACGAGGGACAGCCTTCGGCTGGATGGTGGCATTCGCCACCGCCGCGGTGCTCCTGCTCGGATTCGAAGTCGGAAGTTCCTCTGCTTTTTCGCAGCCACATCTCCGCTCGGGGCACGCCCAGCCATCAGCCCGGGCAATTCCCCCGAATTTAATCGTGGTGGTGACCGACCAGGCAAAGACTTTTCATCTGCCGGGATGCGGGGTGATTCACAACCAGAGCACAGAAAGAACGCTGACCGCCGCCGAAGCTGAGCGCGAGGGTTATGTCCCGTGCGTCCGCTGCCTGCGCAAGTATGTCAACTTTACTGGGTGGATATTGCGCGAAGATAATAGCGGAGGTACTCCCCGTAATGCTTCCCGAGACTTGAATTGGGGAAGGGCGGAGCAATCGTTGACGGGCCACCGGTTTTCGGGAAAGGAACGCGGATAAATTATCATTCCTCGGTAAAGATTCATGGCGGCGAGCCGCTTCTATCCACCGGGTTACGCGGGTTCTGGACTGTTCCCGCGCTCCTACTATTAATCGGCCCGTGGCATCGACGCGCGCGAATTTGCTCAAGGCGCTGATCCTTGAACGTCCAGCGTTCGGCAACATCCACCCTTACTCCGGCAAACCCGCCTTTCGTAAGCCTCTCAACGGGTGCAGGAGTCGGCTCGAGGACGACGCGATTGTATTGTTCGAAGTCGACTCATCCGAGAGCAGCAATGCAGCTTCAGACATCCTGCATCCATGATGGCATTCTGTCTTCCTGAGCCGGACTTCCACGGCAGGTCGAGACTCCGATTGAGCTGCAGCCTGACGTAGATCGCTGAATGATTGTGCTTTGGAACTCCGAAAAAACCACCGGTATGGTGAACCTCCACCAGAAAGCTCCCCACAGTTGGGAAGCGCTGGAACGTAGCGGCTCACGTAGCACAAGCGGGACTTGGTCGGCCGTCGAAGACTCATCCGTCTCCTGGAACCGGCCGTCCTGCTTCTCTTTTGCTATTCGACCTATGAATATAGGCCGGTGGGACGCGCGAGGCCTGCAGTCTGTATTTCGCAAGCCGGGCGCCAAAGGAGAGACGTATTACGATACTGGCGCGAAGCATCCCCTGATGAGCACGGGCGCAGTCTTGCTGGCGCTTTCTGTGCGGACGGCAAGCCGATGTGGCGTTATCCCGAGGTGTCTGCCAGGGCGATTTTGGGCTGGGACTCTTAAAACAGCGGGTGGATTGCTTTTCTTAAGGACGATGCCGGCTCGCTGGAGGCGCTGGCAGCCTCGACTGGCCCGACCTCTCTGGAGTTTCGATAACGGCCCGGCATTCGCGCCTCTCCGATGACTTACGCTATTGATGATGGTCAGTACGTAACCGTCGCAGTCCCTAGTGACGTCCTCACGTTCGCGATTCATCATTGAGCCGATCTGAAGAACATCCCCGGCTCAGGGCTCGTACCAGAATACAGCCCCTCTGTTGATCGTGGGCAGAACAAAGCTCATGCTGTCGCCTTTGCGCGTGCCCGGGAGAGCTTCCGTTGATCCGAGAAAAGGGAGGAAGAAGCCTTGGCCGTCCGACTTTGATACAACGTTGACTTCTACGTCGGTTTGCGGCGTGGCGATAAGATTGGGGCCTCCGGGCAGACCAGCAAAGTTGGCGAAGTAAACATTGATGTGTCCGTCGGGAGTCTTCGCGATGGACGTGGCAATGTCCGGCCCAGCTTTGATCTTCACTGACCCGGAACCTTGCAGGCTGGCAAGAAAGGCTTGCTCGGAATCCGGCGAGGCGTGCTCGAAATCTTTCTCGAGCGCTAGGTTGTAGGCCGTGCCCGGACAATTCGGGAAGCGAATTACATTCGCCGCATTGCCAACGCCCGTTTCCGTGTCAGTTCCCGTGATCACGAGTTTTTGTCCGTGCTCGACGAATAGCTGCAGCCATTTCTTCTCGTCCTCTCC
This sequence comes from Terriglobales bacterium, assembly GCA_051986135.1. GTDB lineage: Bacteria > Acidobacteriota > Terriglobia > Terriglobales > Acidobacteriaceae > Gp1-AA122. Next base: position 9,122 of record JBPYDQ010001192.1, read on the forward strand.
TAATACTCGTACCTGCGGCATAATCAAGGTCCGCCCATGAAACTCGGCCAGATTGCGCGGAGTGACGACTTGAAATTCCAGATGCTTCTGCATCAGGAGAATCAAGACGCCGCGATAGGCATTGATGAATTCCTGGGCATAAAAATTCCGAGTCCCAGGAGAAAAGTAAACACCAATCGGATCAATCGGCGAGCGTGGCAGATAAAACGTCTTCTCATGCTCCGCGATCCAATCGAAAATCTTCTTTCGAGTCGCCAAATCGTTCGACCCCGCCATGGAGTGTCCCGGCGCGTCCCAGAAATTCGCACCGGCCATGACCTGCGACATCGCCAGGTTCATCATGGCCTCGCGGGCATCCACTTTTTTGTCACCATCCCAGGAGTAATTCAGAATCCACGTTGCCTTGCCCTGGGCGAAGGCGCGGAATGACTGCATCCCCACTTGATATCGGAACCAGTCGAGCGGCGTTCGCGACGAGGCCAGATGATTGCCGTTGCCAAATTCATATTCGTGAGCAATGGCGCCCACCACCGGATACAGACTATAGACGTCCGTCCCGACCCGTACCGCCTCTTCTTCAATCCCCGGATAAATCTCTGGAATTGTCTTGATCTTGGGATTCACCGACTTTGCCGTCTGGTCGATTTCATGCATGAAATCCGTGAACGTCTGGAGCCGAAATTCCACCCACCTGCGAAATGCCGGATCCGAAAAATCTCCCAGCTTCAGATCGTGCTTGGCGTCTAGGCTAGTCTGCTGCTTGAACGCCGCCACGGTGTAGTCATCGAAGCTGGCCCACGTGTTTTCCCAACCTTCAAAGTGGGTCATCCAATACGGAATATCCACGTAGATTCCGTCGATTCCGGTGGCCGCGATCTGTCGCACGCGTTCCATATAAATCTTTCGCCACTCGGGAGCATAGGGGCTCACCCATACGTCCTCATCTCCTGGCCTGATCCAGAAAGCTGTGCCGCCGCCAAAGATCGCAGGCTCGCCCGTGATCTTCCGCTGTAGCCAGTCCGGATGTTCTTTCGCCATCGTGTGCGGCGTCTGCGCGGCGTGAGCTGTAATGCACTCAGTCCCGGCGATGTAAACGAAGGCATAATTGTTGGCGCGGTGCGCCTCTTCGGCGACATCGTGGATCGCCTTCAATTTCGTTTCGGGATGGACAAGGCTCTCGTAGCGGCCGGGAATGTCATTGTCCACTTCAATGCCGAACACGTTACTGGCTTGAGCTTTGCGGACAATTTCTACCGCGTCGCCGCCTCTGAGCCCATAGGCGCCGATGCGGACGTAATTCGTCCAATCCTGGCTGCCCCAATCGTGCTGCTCAGAATTGGGAGCAGCGACCAGGGCCAAAGCGAACAGCAATAAAAAAAAGAAGATGCCGAGAAGGTTTGTTCGTTTCATGGAAAATCCTGGGAACTCTCGTGGTGAGCCGAATTCGAATTACCAAGTCGTTGCAGGCACTCCGCTGGTGGCACAGCGTTAGACGACATCATGTTCAGCTTCTCGGGAATGATCACCCATCATGAAAGAAGGAGCCTGATCTCGCGTGAGCGAGATCAGGCCTGTGCACAGTCGAGCTTAAAACTGGAAACGGGCTCCAAACTGCATTCTGCGGAAGTTGTTAGTGGTGGAAGTTACGGTACCGAAACTGCCGTCCTCCGAACCAACATCAGGAAAGGCGAAACGCTGGTGATTGGCCGCATTGAACACCTCTGCACGTATCTGGAGCTCCTTGTCCTCTCGGAACTTGAATTCCTTGGAGAGCGAGAAATCCACGTTGCGGATTCCGTCCCCCCGCAGGTTGGAGAAGTGCCGCGGAGCGTCACCCGGAATGTTGTCGCCAGGAAAGGAAAAGCAATTTTGGTTCAGGTAGGGCAGTCCGGATTGTGCGGCCTGCTGCCAGCTCAATCCTGTCTGAAGTTGAGAGCATGTGACGTTCGGGCGCTGGTTGCCATCTGCGAGCAGACCGGCGCTATCGTAAACCGCTATCGGCTGTCCTGATTGCAAAGTGAGGAAGCTGTAAACCGACCAACCCCCGACGACACCATCGAGAAACCGGTTCATCTCTCTTCCGAGCCAGCGTCCGCGTCCGAAGGGAAGGTCCACAATAATGGCCGTCGTCAAACGGTGGGGAGTGTCGTTGGAGCCGATGCCCCACTCGGCCTTTAAGTTGTCAAGCAACTGCGGGTTGTCGTACTGCAGGTTGCCAATCCAGGCGTTGCGACCAGCCGAGGAATCGTCCGTCGCCTTGGAAAAGGTGTAGTTGCCCTCAAAACTGATGTAGTGGCTGGCCCGCTTCTGGAAGCGAATCTGCAGCGAATGGTACCAGGAGTTGGCATTTAGAGTCGGTAAACCCTCGAATGAACCATCAAACTGCGGGAAAGGCCGGAGCAGATTCTGCAACGGGATGGTCGGATCCAGGTAGATAGAGTCCGCCACATCGGCGGCCTGGAAGATTGGCGCCGACGGGCAATACGACGGCGGTGAAGCTACGGTCGTGAAAAAGCATTGGAATGGATTTGGGACCAGTTGACTGAGAAAGCCCGAAGCATTGCCTCCGCTGAGGGCAACCACTTGGTTGCGTGTTGCGCTAGAGATGAAATTGCGGTCGCGCGGGGTCACGCCACCGACCCCTCCAGCTCCAGCCCAGGGCAGGTGGGTGCTGCGATTGGCGGAATAATCCACCTCGATCACGATCTGTCCAGGCAGCAAATGCTGTATCCCCAGGTTCCACTGATAGATGTCGGCATTGTTCACCGTTCCTGTGTCCAAATCGCTGCTGTTGCCGTAACCCCACTGCGCCAGCTTGCCGTACTTCGTTCCCTGGGGCAGCGTCAGCCCCGCGGGGAAGGGGTTACTCAAGCTCGCGTATTGGGTCAGATAATTGTCCTTGGTGAAAAGCATGTTGGCATACCGGGAAAACGATGGACCCGCGTATTGAAAATTGGTGGCCACGTTCATGCCGAAGAACACTCCGGCTCCGCCGCGCACGACCGTGTTGGACGCCAGTTGATAGGCGAAGCCCAGCCGCGGGGCAAAGTTGTTGCGATCCACCGGCGCATTCCTGTTCCCCGAGGTGGGAAAAATAGTCGTGCCGAGGACCTCACCGATAGTGCCAAATTGCGGGAAACCGGGAACCCTCAAAGCCGGAATGTTGATTCCCGTGTCACCCGTAAAGTCGCTGAACTGCAGCCGGTTGTAGCGTTCGCTGTAGGGCGTGCTCCACTCATAGCGCAGCCCCGCGTTGACGGACAGCTTAGGAATGACTTTCCAGTCGTCCTGCACGTAGAAGGCAGTTTCTTTCGACTTGTCGGCCACCGCTGGCACGATATGCAGCGCGGCGTCGTGAGCAAAGCCGGTCAGGATGGTTGCGAACGGGTTCCCTTGGGGAGTGTTGCTCTGCCCGAGTCCCTGGCCCGGCTGCGCTGTGGTGACGTCGCGCGAGAAATTGAAAATACCGGTGGGATTGTCAGGCTGCCAGAAGTTGTTCAGGAACACGCGCTGCTCCCCGCCGAACTTGATTGAATGGCGTCCTCTGACCCACTGCAACGCCGAGGAATAGCTGAACAGGGTGTGGGCGAAGTGAGTATCGACACAACACTGGGTATAGAGCGAGGCGAAACCGCTATCCACATTGATGGTGGGAATGCGGGTCAACCCGTTGGCCGCCAGTATTGACGGCAACCCGACACTGCTGAGGGTGGGATAGTTGTTGCTGATTCCGGGGGCAAAGACGCGATCCACACTGAAGCGGTTAGTCCAAAGCTTGGTGGGAGTAATCGTCCAGTTGTACTCCACGCCGCCGTTCTGGGCAGTCGTCGGGTAGATAGTGCCATCATTGTCGCCAAGAACCGTTGGTGTGGTGGATATGTCGTGATGACGACTGTAACGCCCCCCGATCTTCTGGTTGGCAGTGATCTGGTGATCCAATTTCGCGTCGAACTGCCAGCCGGGGTCAGTGCTTATGGTTACCTTGCGGAAGTTGGGAACAGGGAAAACTGCGCCGGGCACGTTCGGTTGCGGATAGAGATTGAGCAGCGCCTGTCCGATTTTGTCAATCTTGTTCGCTGGTATCTTGTTATCTGAAAACTGTGGCCGCGTGCACGCCAGATCGCTCGGATTTTTCAGCACACACTGCGTGGGATCGAAGATGCCGCCCGGACTCGCTGCCAGACTCTGTGAAAAGTCGCCGGTGCGCTCCAGAGCGGTGGGAACGACTCCCTCGATGTTGACCGGATCGTTCTCGCGGAACTTTTCCAGGTCAACAAAGAAGAATGTTTGGTTCTTCCGGATCGGACCACCCAGCGAGAAGCCGTACTGATCGCGCAGGTGATCGGGCTTGGGGCCGGTATTGAAGTAGTCGCGGGCATCGAATGCCGAGCGCTGGCCGTACCACCAGCCGCTGCCGTGAAACTTGTTCGAGCCCTGCTTCAGCACCATGTTCACGATGGTTCCGCCGTTGTTACCGAACTCGGCGGAAAAGCTGTTGTTTTGGACCTTGAACTCCTGCACGATCTCGACCGA
>JBPYDQ010001193.1:0-2865 GCA_051986135.1 Terriglobales bacterium
TGTCGTAAATCGTGCAGATATTGGGGTGATTGAGGGCGGAGGCCGCACGAGCCTCCCGTCGAAAGCGTTCCAGTGCCTGCGGGTCTCGGGCCACGTCATCAGGCAGGAACTTGAGCGCAACAAAACGACCAAGCTCCATGTCCTCGGCCTTATAAACGACGCCCATGCCGCCTCCACCCAGCTTTTCGACGATGTGGTAGCGCGAGATGGTTAGGCCTCCCACGTCCTGCCCCGTGCAGGGCATCTGCTGGGTCGGAACGCGAAGCCAGCCACGCCGGCACCACGCCAAACATCACACCGGTCAGGAGTGAAAGCGCAAACGCAAATCCCAGAACCGGCAGCGAAGGTGCGGCACTGATGGGCGTAAAGGTAGCGCTGTGAAATGCCAGGGCTAGCATCAGACGCGCTCCCACGTATGCAATCCCCAATCCCGCGGTGCCGCCCAGCACCGACAGCAGCACCGCCTCCGTCAACTGCTGGCGAATCAGTCTTGTTCGCGCAGCCCCTAGAGCCAGGCGTACCGCGGTCTGGGCGCGGCGGGCGGCTGCGCGAGCCAGCAGAAGATTGGCGAGGTTGGCGCACGCGATGAGCAGTAATGTTCCACAGACCATCAGGAGAATGCGCAGACTCGCGCCGTAGTCTTCGATGATCCTTAAGGAGGTGACGCCCCCTCCGGCCGGAGCCAGGCGGATAAATTTTTGAGGAATCGTCGGTGCAACCTGCGGTTTGAATTCGGCTGGTATCTCATCTTCGTCACGGAGCCAGCGTTGAAGCACCGGCGTCAACCGGGCGGGAAGTGCTTGCACGCCCGCATACGGCTTCAACCGGCCAATGGCATACAGCCACTGGGACTGATTCGTTCTCATGTACGCATTCTGGCCGTCGAACAAAATCTCCTGTTGCAGGGGCAGCCAAAAGTCCGGTGGATCGCTGCGCAGCGTCTCGCCAAAAAATCCCGGAGGCGTAATCCCAATCAGCGTGACTGGCTGTCCTTGCACGAAGAACGTGGAACCGACAATCCTCGGATCTGAGCCATAAGCCTGCTGCCACGTGCGATAGCTGATCATCGCGACTGGCGCGGCGGACCGTTGATCGTCCGAGTTGTTGATCACCCGTCCGGCAAAGGCTCCGAGGCCAAAAACATGGAAGTAGTTCCCGCTCACGTACTCGGCCCGCAAGGGACGTGCCTCGCGGTCTTTGGCTTCCTGCCGAATGCTGTAGATCCCAGGCGCGGCCTGGAAAGCGGTGGTTTCCTCGAACTCGGGCGCTGCCGCCGCGAGACGTTGGTAGAGAGGATAAGAGAACAGGCTCCAGTCATCGCCTTCCCAACCCTCGACACAGCACTCCCCGCTATCGCCAATGCGATACAGCTGGGCAGGATCGGCGACCGGCAAAGACTTCAGCATGATGGCCTGCGTCAGGGTGAAGATCGCGGTGGTCGCACCGATGCCGATGGCCAGGGTAAGTAATGCCGTCAACGTAAACGTTGGAGCATGGCGCAGCTGCCGGAGAGCGTAGCGGACGTCTTGCAGAAGGGTTTGCACGCGGGTATCCTCCGGCGGATTATACGTCGACCCAAAAGCGTTGGTTCCACGAGGAAAACTTATGATTTTTCAACTTGCACCACTGTTGGAGAGACACCCCGATAGCGCGAATTGACCCGCGATTGGGGACCTGAGCGCAAACGCCTGGTATCAACAAATGAGCATCTTGGCGTTCCTAAAGGGTTTTCCATACCATGATGTTCATGCAATCGACATTGAAGCCGCAGTTTCTATTGACGCTTGTGGCAAGCTGTGTCGTCGCTAGTTGTCTGGCAAAGGCGCAGCACATGAATGCGCCGGATTCACCATGTCAAAAGCCAGCTTCCAACGCTGAGATTACATTGTGCTTCATCTCAGCTTCCAAAACGGCTGACGAACGGCTCAACAAACTTTATGGTCGCATTCGAGAGGTATTGTCTGCCGATGAGCAACGGGATTTGCAGTCGGGCTCAACGCTTGTGGCTGAAGTTCCGTGATGCAAATTGTCAGGCAGAACGAAATCTCTACTCAGGGGGTAGCGCCGCGCCGATGGTCTATGCGGCTTGCGTGGAAGCGGATACTCGGCAGCGCACAAGCGATCTGAAGGCAATGTATGGTTGGCGTCTGGAAAAATTTGGCAAGACAATCGAGTGACCGCCATTCCTCTAGGTGGGTTTTGAGTGCAATCGCCTGGTCTCGACAGTTGTCCTCAGAATCGGAACTTCCTTTGACCGATTTGTTTCGCTACCTGAGGGAGTGGCTCGTGGGAAACGATGCAGCCGCGCATGACCTCGACCTCTTCAGTTGACTTCCCTAAGGTTGCAATGAGTTCCGCAAACCGCTCAGGTGCCAGCTTCTTCAGGCCAGAGAGCGCATAGGATTTGCCTTGGGGGTTACCGATTACCCACAACCTTTCAAAGGCGTTCAGAGCGGTTGGCTTGGGCTGCGCAAGCACAAGGTTAAAGTCGGTCTCACCCTTGGAGGTGACACCCGCATAGCCGACTCCGCCGAATGCGAACTGTCGGACAGTTGATAGGCGACTCACAGCAGCGTCAACGGCGTCATCGGCAAGAACGGGCGAAACGCTCCCCAAAAGCAGCAAAATCAACAGCCACTTGGATGATTTGTGATGAGTGTAGCTCTCTTCCCTCATCTGGGGTAGGTTGCTGTTGAAAAATCTCTATTACATTTATTGACCCCCGAAAGAGGCGAAGACAAAGCGCACGCTTGTGCTCGCGACCGAAATGGTTGCTTGATGCACGTCGAGTCCAATATATTTTTCACAGTTCATCAGGTTGCTCCTTTTCGTAGGTGATGGTGAAGCGCTCATAACCTACTCCAA
>JBPYDQ010001194.1:0-12679 GCA_051986135.1 Terriglobales bacterium
ACGGTGAGAGTAGGAGACCATGCGAAGCATGGACTCTTACTCGAAGACCGCCATGGAGCGGGCGATGAAGATACAGGAAGTGATTTTGCGGGCGATGGCGAAGAAGATCACGTGGTGGCAGGCGGCCGAGATTCTGGGTTTTAGCGACCGGCATCTACGGCGCATTCGCGAACGCTATGAGCAGTTTGGCTATGAGAGTTTTTTCGATCGGCGGCGCAACCAACCCTCCCCCAAGCGCGTACCCTTCGCCCAGGTGGAGAAAGTACTGGCTCTGTATCGGGAGCAATATTTCGATCTGAACATTCGGCATTTTCACGAGAAATTATGCGAGCAGCATGAGATCGATCTGAGCTACACCTGGGTGAAGACGGTGTTGCAAGGGGCGGGGCTGGTGGCGCGCCAGCACCAACGGGGAGTACATCGCAAGCGCCGGCCGCGGCGTCCTTTACCGGGCATGCTGCTGCACATCGACGGGAGCCATCATCAATGGTTTCAGGACGAACGCTGGTATGACCTGATCGTGATCCTGGACGATGCCACCAGCGAGATCTACTACGCGCAGCTGACGGAAGAAGAATCGACTTTGACGGTGATGGCGGGGTTGAAGGAAGTGATCGAGGGCAAGGGGGTGTTTTGCGCCTTGTACAGCGATCGCGGTAGTCATTTCTGGCTAACCCCGAAGGGGGGAGGGAAAATCGATGAGCACCGACTGACGCAAGTGGGTCGAGCGCTACGCGAGCTGGGGGTGCAGATGATTCCGGCCTATTCGCCGCAAGCGCGGGGACGTTCGGAACGGAACTTTGGCACTTGGCAAGGACGTTTGCCGCAAGAGTTGAGGCTGCGGGGAATCTCCACCTTGGAGGCAGCCAACGGCTTTCTGCGCGAGCACTACATCGCCGAGTTCAATGGGCGCTTCCAAGTGCCGGCGGCCCAGCGTGGGAGTGCCTTTGTGCGCCGCAGCAGCAAAGACCTGGATCTGATTTTTGCGCTGCAGTTTCAGCGTACGGTGAATCGCGATAACACGGTGAGCGTGCAGAATCTGCGCCTGCAGATTGAACCGGTGCGCTGGCGCGCCACCCTCGCGGGCTGCACGGTCACCGTGCACCAACACCTGGACGGAACATTCACCATTACTCACGGCCCCCAGCGTCTGGGGCACTACAGTGTGGAAGGAAGGCCTCTGCAGAAAGAAAAACTCGGCGGGCGAGGGGCTGTGGAAAAGACGCAAAGCGGAAAAGTCCAAAAGCCGACTTTCCCGCTTTGCTTGGAAATCCCGCAAACACCGCGGGATTCCCACTTTCCCACAGCCCCGGCTGCGGGTAATTAACTTAAAACCGGACATTTCACTTGCTTAGAAAAGCGGACATTTTAATTTGCTACCAACAGTGTTGAACAATTGAATGTTGAACAATTGAACGCACTTGATCTGTAAGAACCGGCTTCGGTCTTAGGGGATTTCGAAAACGATCCCCTCGGCAAGCATCCATAGCCATCGATCGCTGCACCGCAGTTGGCCAACCATTACAATGGGTAGCCTGTCCTCGGCTGGATCGGCAGCTTACCTGGACCATGACTTCGACAAACTTCAAACCCGCATCTTGGAAGTTCGATAGCAGCACCTGCGAGTTGCCCATCTCGCCGCAGTCAGCACTTACGCTGCTGTCTTCCAGCGATGCCGACCTGCCAGGCTTGCTGGCCGCTGCGCGCGCCGCCAAAGAACGGTTCAAGCCGAATGTCATTACCTACTCGCGAAAAGTCTTTATCCCGCTGACCAATCTCTGCCGCGATTACTGCGGCTATTGCACCTTTCGTCGCGATCCTGGCCAGCGGGGTGCTCGCACTATGAGTCCGGAAGAGGTGCTGGAAGTGGTGCGTTCGGGTGAAAGGCTGGGCTGCACGGAAGCCCTATTCAGCCTGGGCGACAAGCCCGAGCTACTCTTCCCCGAGATGCGCGAAGCGCTACGCCGGCTCGGCTACCACTCCACACTCCATTATCTGGAAGCGATGTGTGAGCTGGTTGTGCGTCAGACGACACTGCTGCCGCATCCCAATCCTGGCTTACTGAGCGGCGAATGGTTGAAGCGACTCGCGAAGTGGTCTCCCAGTATCGGGCTCATGTTGGAGACCACCAATGAAAATATAATGGCTTCCGGCGCCGCCCACGACCATGCTCCTGATAAGCTCCCCGCCAAGCGCTTGCGCAGCGTTGAAGAAGCCGGAAAACTCGGCATCCCGTTTACGACCGGTGTATTGATCGGCATAGGAGAAACACGACAAGACCGCATCGAGAGCCTGCTAGCGATCCGCGACCTGCACCGGCGCTACGGGCACATTCAGGAAGTGATCATTCAAAACTTTCGTGTTAAGCCGAGGATTCCGATGGCAAACTGGGCTGAGCCGAGCCGCACCGACATGCTGCGCACAGTGGCGGTGGCACGCCTGCTCATGCCGGATATGAATATCCAGGCACCTCCCAACCTCTCCGCTCCCTATTACGAAGAACTCATCGACGCCGGCATCAACGACTGGGGCGGTGTCTCGCCGCTGACACCCGATTTCATCAACCCCGAAGCGCCCTGGCCTCGTCTTCAGGACCTCGAACGGCGCACGGAATCAAAGGGGCAAATCTTGAAACAGCGCCTCCCGGTATATCCTGAATTCATTCCGCGGGTTCTGGCGCGCCCCGGCCAGCTCAGGGAAAAACTGGCGCGCGCGTCGGACGCGGAAGGTTACGCCCAGAGGGCTCGATGATTACTGTGCTAACCGGCGGCACCGGCGGCGCCAAATTCGTGGATGGCCTGCGCCAGGTAGTTCCGCCGGAGGAACTGACGATCATCGTCAACACCGGCGACGATCTGGTGTGGTGGGGTCTTTACGTCTCTCCCGACGTCGATTCGATCACTTACGTGCTGGCGGGGCTGCTCAGCAAAGAACGCGGTTGGGGGGTGAAAGGCGATACCTTTCAGTGTCTGCAGGCCATGGGCAAGCTGGGCCAGCCAATCTGGTTCCATGCCGGCGACCGTGATCTAGCGGTGCACCTGGTTCGCTCACAACTGCTCGCCGAGGGCAAAACACTCAGCCAAGCCACCGCCGAAATCTCCCGTCAACTCGGCGTAAGCGCGCGCATCCTTCCCATGAGCGACTCGCGGGTGGAAACCCGTGTCCTGACCCCCGTCGGCGAACTTAGTTTCGAAGAATATTTTGTTCGACGCCGCTACCAGGATCCAGTTGAGTCAGTGCGATACGCCGGGGCTGCCGACGCCGAGCCCGCTCCCGGCGTGGTGGACGCGATTCTCGCCTCAGACATCGTGCTCGTGGCCCCGAGCAATCCTGTAAGCAGCATCTTTCCAATTCTGGCTGTACCTGGAATTCGCGATGGGCTGCGGCAAACGAATGCAATCCTGGCGGGCATAAGTCCAATCGTTGCCGGCGCCGCCGTGTCCGGGCCAGCCGGGATTTTGATGGCTGCGCAAAATCTGCCGGTTTCGATTTCAGGAATCGCCCAGAGCTACGCCGATTTTCTGGACGTCCTGATCGCGGACAATCGCGACCGCGAGGCCGCCGAGCAACTCGCGAGCGCTAACCTCGAGGTTCACTGCACCAATACCCTGATGCGATCATTATCCGACCGGGCCGCCCTGGCGCGCGCTGTGCTCGGTTTCATTAAGGACGAAACCCGGGATCAGGTAATGAGCGACTCCGACTAGTATGATTCTGGTTCCGGTTAAGAATCTCGACCACGCCAAGCAGCGCCTGGCCGCTATTCTCGATCAGCCTGCTCGCACGGCGCTGGCGCAAGCCATGATTCACGACGTGCTTGAGGCTATCGCCGGATACGGCAATCGTCCTGAAGTGGCTGTCGTGACCAGCGATTCATTCGCCAGTGAGCTGGCCCGTCATTTCGATTTCCAGATCATCCCCGATCACGCGAATAGCAGCGAGACCGCCGCTATCGAGATGGCGACTGCGGTCTCGGTACGGCAAGGTGCGGAGAGCACACTGGTGATTCCCGGCGATATTCCATTAATCGAATCGCGGGAATTGGCCCAGATCTTCGATGCTACGCCGGAGAGGGGTTCGGTTTTGGTCTCTGCCGCCGACGGCCGCGGTACCAATGCAGTTTTTCGCAAACCTGCAAGCCTGTTTCCGTTGCATTTCGGAAACGACAGTTTCAAGCCGCATTTGACTGCCGCACGCGCTACCGGCTGGCCATGTGTAGTTCTTTCGCTTCCGGGAATTGCGCGGGATGTGGATAATCCCGATGATCTTCAGCAGCTGGTCAATGCTCCCGGACAAACCCGCTCCCAACGTCTCGCCCGGCAGTGGAACTGGAGCGAATACCGGCTCGCTGCCAACGAATGAGCTGGGCACCGTGCACGAACTTCGCGTCATCCCGCTCTTTTTCGCCGACGAGATCAGACCCGGTGATTCGATTTCCCAAAAATTAATCGTGGCATTGCGTCGAGTCAAAGTCTCCCTGTCCGAGGGCGACATATTGGTTGTCAAACACAAAGTCATCTCGAAGGCCGAGGGACAGCTCATCAATCTGGATAGCATCCGTCCCAGCGCCAGCTCGCGCTCCTGGGCCAGCCGTTACGGGCTCGATGCTCGCGTAACCGAAGTAGCTCTGTCGCAGAGCAAGCGCGTCGTGCGCCGCCGGCGAGGTGTCCTGATTACGGAAACCCGTCACGGATTTATTTGCGCCAACAGCGGGGTAGACGTATCCAATGTAACTGGCGGCCGCCATGCGCTTCTGCTGCCGCGAGATCCGGATCGATCGGCGGAGAAGTTGCGTCGCGAGCTGAAGCAGAAACTCCAGATCCGAGTACCGGTAATTATCACGGACAGCTTTGGCCGGCCCTGGCGCGAGGGCTTGACCGAGGTCGCCATTGGCATTGCCGGGATGACGGCCTTGCACGATTATCGTGGCCAGAGGGATTCGCACGGCTACCCTTTGCGGGTGAGTGTAGACGCCGTTGCCGACGAACTGGCTTGCGCTGCCGGCCTGGTTTGCGGCAAGCTGGCTCGCACCCCGGCGTGTATTATTCGGGGGTTTGAATATCAGCCGGGGCGGGGCCGTGCGCGCGATCTAATTCGTCCTCGATCTCATGATCTTTTTCGCTAGGAGGCCGAAGTGGCAAGAACTCTCTCGCCTTCCCAACTAACCGGCTTTCCCGATCTGGATTGGTCCGCGGTTGCTGCCAAGACCACCGATCCGTGCCGCACAGCTCTCGAACAGGTACTCAACACCCAGGACGGGGGTACGCTGACCCGCCAACAGAGCTTGGCTCTGGCCTATGCCGAGGGCGATGATATGCTCGGTTTATTGGTCGCCGCCAACGAACTACGCCGCGAACTGGCCGGCAACATCGTTACCTACGTCGTCAATCGGAACATAAATTTCACTAATATCTGTTTTGTGGGGTGCAAGTTTTGCGCCTTTAGCCGGGGGCCGCGCGAGCACGACACGTACTTCCTTGCTCCTGAACAGGTAGCGGCTAAAGCCGTCGCGGCGGCGCAGCTGGGGGCCACGGAGGTTTGTATCCAAGGAGGATTGCCCCACGGCTTGCCCCCTTATTACTACCGGGACATTCTGGTCGCCGTAAAACATGCCGTTCCGAGCATGCATATCCATGCCTTCTCGCCTATGGAAATCATGTACGGCCTGGAGCTGACCGGCATGTCGCTTCCCGATTACTTGCGCATGCTGCGCGCCAGCGGCCTGGACACTCTGCCAGGCACGGCCGCCGAAATTCTGGATGACGAAATTCGTTTTGTCCTCTCTCGCAACAAGCTGTCCAGTGCCGAATGGCAAGAGGTGATCTCGACGGCGCATCAGACCGGAATCCGAACCACCTCGACCCTGATGTACGGTCATTGCGAGACCCCAACCCACTGGGTCAACCAGCTCGAGCTGTTGCGCACTATGCAAGCGAGAACCGGCGGGTTCACCGAGTTTGTTCCGCTCGGTTTCGTGCATTTCAACACCTTGCTGTTTCAGCAGGGACTCTCGCGTCCCGGGCCCACCTTACAGGAACACTTAAAAATCCATGCCCTCGCCCGCCTGCTGTTGGCCGGCTCGATCAACAACATTCAGGTCTCCTGGGTGAAACTCAACCGGGATCTTTCGCGGCTGTGCCTCGAGGCCGGCGCGAACGATTACGGAGGCACCCTGATGGAGGAAAATATTTCGCGGGAAGCAGGCGCCACCGCAGGCGAATACACCAGCCCGGAAGACTTTCAGAATTTGATCCGGGCAATGGGTCGAATTCCCGCCGAGCGCAACACCACTTACTCGCGCATCACGATCAAACTACCCGCCCAAGAATTGAGCTGCGAGCAGGGGCTGATTGCGGAGTTTGCATGAGCCGCGCCATCGCGATTCTTGGTGGTACCGGCGCCCAGGGCCACGGGTTGGCTCTGCGCTGGGCGCGCGCCGGTGAGACGGTGATCATAGGCTCCCGCAACCCACAACGCGCGCAAGATGCGGCCCGAAGCATTGCTGCCCAGGCCGGCCCATCGCTCCACATATCGGGCATGGAGAATTCCGCGGCCTGTGCCGCCACCGATCTGTGCGTGCTGACTGTGCCCTTCGAGAGTCAGGCCGAACTGCTCAAGCAATTAAAGCCCGCATTTAGAACAGGCACGGTCCTAATCGACGCCACTGTCCCACTCGCGGCCAGTGTTGGCGGCCGCTCCTCCCGCGTGCTCGGCGTTTGGCAGGGGTCCGCCGCCCAGCAAACTGCCGAACTGGCGCCCAAGGGCGTAGTGGTTGCTGCCGCGTTTCATAACATCTCTTCGGACGTGCTTAGCGGCGACGCTCCGGTAAACTGCGACGCAATCATTTGCAGCGACGATGATAATGCACGCCAAGTCGCGTCACAGCTGGCAGTGAAAATCCCGGGCGTCCGGGCAATCGATGGCGGTAAGCTGGAAAATGCCCGCATCGTGGAGCAAATCACGGCACTATTGATAACGATAAACACCCGTTACAAGACGCATGGCGCGGGAATCCGCATCACGGGAATCTAGTCATTTTTCTCTTTAGGTTCCTTTGTGTCGTTTGTGCTAAATGACGAACAACAGCGAATCCGCAATCGAATTCCGCAACGTCGCTTATCGCCTTCCGGGATCATCCGGAATCCTCGACGACCTGAATCTGACGATCCGCTCCGGCGAAACTTTAGTTTTGCTGGGCCGCAGCGGTTCTGGGAAAACAACCTCACTGAAACTGATCAATAACCTGGTCTCGCCCACCCATGGCGAAGTGATGGTCGAAGGCCGCTCCACCCGCGCCTGGGACGTAATCCGGCTACGCCGCAGAATTGGCTATGTCATTCAGGATATCGGGTTGTTCCCGCACTTCACGGTCGAGCGCAACATCAGCTTAATTCCCAAGCTCGAGAACTGGCCCCGAGACCGCATTCGGGCGCGTCTTCAGGAATTGCTGGCATTGGTCGGTCTCGACCCGCAGCTTGCGGCTCGCTATCCGCGCGAACTCTCCGGCGGCCAGCGCCAGCGCGTGGGCGTCGCGCGTGCCCTGGCGGCCGATCCGCCCATTCTCCTGATGGACGAACCCTTCGGGGCGCTCGATCCCATCACTCGGGCCGATCTGCAGAGCGAATTTGCCGCGCTTCAGAAGCGGCTGCGAAAGACGGTTGTGTTTGTTACCCATGATGTGCGTGAAGCGCTCGTGCTCGGCGATCGTATCGCTCTGATGGAGAGCGGCCAAGTGCTGACTCTCTCGACTCCGCAAGAATTCTTACATTCCAGCGATCCCCTGATTTCCGCCTACATCAAATCTGCAAGCGCAGATCTGGGAGGTGGGTGCGCGCGAGACCAGCCATGAGCCTCTGGCACTTCATGGCGCAGAACCGCGGCGAAATCCTGCAATTAACCCTGGAGCATCTCTGGCTGGTAGGCATCTCGATGCTATTCGCGATCGGTATCGGGATTCCGCTTGGAATTCTGATTACACGCTGGCCCGCTCTGGACAAACCCATTTTGGGCAGCGCGAATATCGTTCAGACTATCCCCAGCCTGGCTCTCTTCGGTTTTCTGCTGCCGGCACCCTGGTTTGGAGAGCGCGCCGACCGCATGGCCATTCTCGCCTTGACGCTCTACTCTCTGCTTCCTGTAATTCGCAACACTTATGTGGGAATCCGGGGAGTGGACTCCGCCGTGGTCGAAGCCGCCCGTGGCATGGGGATGACCGACCGCCAGATGCTAATCGAAGTACAGCTTCCGCTCTCGCTGGGTGTGATAATTGCGGGAGTGCGTGTAGCCACGGTCATCTCGGTTGGCCTGGCCACGATTGCTGCGGCGATCGGGGCGGGCGGCCTCGGCGAACTGATTTTTCGCGGCCTTGCTATGGTGAGCGATGCGGTTATTCTCGCGGGCGCCATTCCCGCCGCCCTGCTGGCCCTGGTGGCCGACTTCGGCTTAGGTCTGTTAGAAAAACGGCTGCAGCGCTTTTGATGATGGCCATCCCCAAAGCAGACGTTCGCGAGAGTTTCAGGCGTCCCTCATGGACTGGCTGCAGCATTGCGCTCTTCCAAGCGCTGCAGCGCTGGCTTATTGGCATGTGCTCCTCTCGAATAGCGTTGGGCGAAACTCGCAACAGAGCGCAGATTGGGGTACTGGCGGTTGTGCTGGCGTCGCTTTTCGCCTGCACCCCATCGCATCAGGATCGGATCGTGATCGGCTCGAAAAATTTCACCGAGCAGCTGATCCTCGGCGAAATCCTCGCGCAGCACATTGCATCCAAGACCCACATCCCTGTCGACCGTCGTTTCTATCTCGCGGGCACCTTCATCTGCCAACAGAGCATCCTCTCCGGCCGCATTGACATTTATCCCGAATACACCGGCACTGCTCTCACCGCGATCCTTAAGCGGCAACCGGGAAATAACTCCCACCAGGTCTACGACCTGGTGAAGCGTGAGTACGCCAGCCGTTTTCATCTGGCAATCGGTCCGCCTCTCGGCTTCAACGACACCTTCGCCATTGAAGTTCGCGGCGATGATGCTCGCCACCTGCATCTGGCAACCATCTCCGAAACTGCCACCTACACGCCGCATTGGCGCCCCGGCTTCGGCTACGAATTCATGGAGCGGCCCGATGGCTTCAAGGGATTGGTTGCCACCTATAACCTGCATTTTGCCGAGCCGCCGCGCATCATGGATCTTGGTTTGTTGACGCGGGCCTTGAAGGACAAGCAGGTAGATCTGATCGCCGGCAACACCACCGATGGCCTGATCTCCGCCTTCGATTTGTTCGTTCTGGAGGACGATCGTCATTACTTCCCTCCCTACGAGGCGGTACCCGTGGTTCGCGAGGAAACCTTAGGTCTGCATCCGGAGGTGCGCGCCGCGCTGAGTGACCTTGCGGGTAAAATTTCTGAGCGAGACATGCGAGAATTGAACTATGCGGTCGACGGCCAGCACCGCGACGCAAAACAAGTCGTGTCCACTTTTCTGCGTAAAAAGGGCCTTTGATGCACGCCCCAATTCCAACCGCTCTCAATCATGGGTTGCTTGACATCGCTAGAGCTCCGGAAGTGGAACAACTCAGCTTCGCGGCTGCAGCATGGGAGCAAGCTAGGCCCGCGCACGTTCGCCAGCAACAACACCTGTTCTTATCGGACTACACTGAACCAAATCGGCTGACCGAATATGACCAACCGCGACCTCGCTTACGCGTGGAAGTACCACAACGCCACCAAGCATTCCTACGCTAGCATTCGAACCAATCCTCACAGGTTGGACTGGGAAAACAAGCCGCTCGACTATAAGATCTATCCCACCCTGGAGTTGACACATCTTCCCCATGAGGCCCGTCCGACCGGCGTTTCCGCGCTCTCGGTAATCGCCAACACCGGAGCTTTCCTCGCCGCCGAAGCGGCTCTCGATCTCGACACGCTGAGCCAAATCCTTTTCCTCTCCGCCGGAATCACCAAAGCCAAAAAGTACCCCGGCGGCGAAATTTTTTTTCGGGCCGCAGCCTGCACTGGCGCTTTATATGAAATCGAACTCTATGTGGTCTCGGGAGAGCTCCGCGACCTTCCCGCCGGGGTCTACCATTTCGGTGTCGCTGACTGTGGTTTGCGGCAGCTCCGTCGAGGAGACCATCGCCGCCTACTCAGCGAATTCGCCGGCAAAGAACCAGCCGTCCTGCACTCCCCCGTGACCATCATCTCGACCGGAACTTATTGGAGAAATGCGTGGAAATACCAGTCCCGCACCTACCGCCACTTGGGTTGGGACAACGGCACGATTCTGGCGAACATGCTTGCCGTGAGCACTGCGCTCAAACTTCCGGCGAAGGTGGTTGCCGGCTTTCTCGACCAACCGCTCAGTGACTTTCTAGGCCTTGACGGACAGCGCGAGGTCCCCCTCTCGCTTGTGCCGCTGGGCTACACGGGTGGAGAACCGGCTGCTTCCGCGGAACACATTCCACCGTTACACCCGCTGATGCCTGCCTTCACAGCGGAGGTGGACTACCCGCTGATGCGCGAGGTGCATGCGGCTTCTTCGCTTGCCAGCCCAGAGGAAGTCATTGCCTGGCGCGGCCAGACACCGGTTGCGCAACTGCCTCCCATAAAAGGAAGCCTGCTTCCCCTGCCACACTTAGCTGACCAAGAACTCTCGGCGGATTCGATCGAGCAGGTCATTCTGCGTCGCGGCTCCACCCGCCAATTCGAGGCGACTCAACTCACAACCGCGCAGCTTTCTGTGCTTCTCGACCGCACCACGCAGGGTGTACCTGCCGATTTCCTCGACCCCCTAGGTTCGCGCCTGAATGATCTGTACCTGATCGTAAACGATGTCGAAGCGGTCCCGCCGGGTGCCTACTTCTATCATCGCGATCAACATGCGCTGGAGCACCTTCGCCAAGGGAACTTCCGCAAAATGGCGGGATACCTTGGACTGGAACAGGAACTGGCAGCCGCCGCCAGCGTCTGCGTTTTCTTCCTCGCCGATCTGAACGCCATTCTCGACCGCTTGGGCAACCGCGGTTATCGCGCTACCCAACTGGAGGCGGGAATTCTTGGTGGCAAGTTGTATCTCGCCGCTTACGCCCTGGGTTTCGGCGCCAGCGGCCTCACGTTTTACGACGATGACGTGGTCCGCTTCTTCTCTCCCCACGCTGAGGGAAAGAGCGCTATTTTCCTTGTGGCTCTCGGCAAGAGTAAGGCACGCCACAAGCCACATGAAATGAATGTCCTGCCTCGCTAATTTAGCCGCGAGGCACCCATATTGCTCTTCCCGGCTGAGGCGGAAAACACGGTATTCGTCTTTGATCTGCCTCGGCACAGCTACTCTCGAATTCGGGATATTTCGAGAGAGAAGTAGCTATACGAAACCAAATGCCACAGCGTCCTCTAAGCGCTTGTAAGCACTCGCATGTCTGCGGCACCGGCCGCAAACAGATCGTCTCAGTTACCTCTACCGACCATTGGGACGATTTCAAAACGTACGTTCCCCTGGTCAACCTATGTCGCCTGAGTGGAAAGGGCGTTCGAGCCCCTTTCGCTGGCGGTGCGGTTCATTTGGGCGGGCTTCTTATTGACACACGGTTCGCGGCACACCACTGAGGAAAGAGAACGGTGAGGCTCCCCTCCTGGACTATTTGTATTGAATCGCTTGCTAAGCCGCCTGACTCGGCGAAATCTCTCCACGATGACTCTTTCCGATTAAGTTCATTGCGATCGGGATCGAGGTCCAGGCGCCAAACGCCAGAAGGGCCAATCCGGCAGCTTTGCGGGCGCTGCGGTCAAGTTTGCCGGCGATCAGCAGACCAACTCCCACGCCCAGTGCAACTCGAGTTCCAGCGATTAATACCAATTCAGGAAGAGTTAAAACCTTCTCTCGCATAGAGCACCTCTGCGATTTGGATGCGGTCGCGGGCGGTTACGGACGCCACTAAAGTGGAGAACGCGAACGAAACCGCGAAGCGGGTGTGCACGAGACTTTGGGAAATTCGAACATCATCGCTCTTGAGCGGGATAAGAATTTTGGTCACCGCGGGCGCCGCGACATAGCCTGGAGTACGCCATCAAGGGCGCGAGGCGAGAGGGTACCCAATGGCTAGTGGCCGGCGGTCCGATGGATTTCATTGGCGACCGATACTTCTGGCCGGGACACGACGCGGAGCGCTGAGGGCTGGATCAATAGACAACTTGGCAAAAGTATCCCTGTTGAGACAAGCAGAGCGAGTTGACGCCAGCGAAGGTCGGCGGCTGAAATAAGAGCTGGCGCGCATGACCTTCGGGAGTTCCTCACCGCCGGTGCTAAGCGGCGGACGGCCCTCCCAGGCAGAGGCCCCAAGCGAAGTCGTCGGCATCCGTGCATGGTTGCTCGACCGACGCCGGACCGATGACTCAATCTGGGTACTCCCGCAACCACTGGCAAACGATGTACACCAGATTAGGCCTGATTTAGCGTTAGCTATTTCTCAGGATTTCGAAGATCGTCGACTTCGGACGTCTTACCTCGGAGTGGACCAGTGCAGACTTACCAGCAACACCCGCCCAGAAGGAATTTTGCTTTACATCACCCCTTCGATTACACGCCGGTGGCTGAGGTTCGGGACGAGGAGACTCAACTCATTCCGGCGCTACTAGATGCGCAGCTGGCCGGAGGAAAGGGAGAATGGCGGTGGGACATCACCACCGACA
>JBPYDQ010001195.1:0-9643 GCA_051986135.1 Terriglobales bacterium
GAGTTCCGCACTCCTCTTACCTCAATCAAGGCATCGGCCGAGACGCTCTTGTCGGGGGCTGAGTTGGATAGCCCACAGCGCAAGGATTTGCTGACGGTTATTAATGAGGAGAGCGATCGTCTGAATCGGCTGATAGGAGAGGCAGCAGAGGTCGCGCAGTTGGATTCTCATCAACTCGAGTTTCATTTCGAGTTGCATTCCATTCGCGAAGCCATCGACGCCGCGGTCGCAAAATCACGGCAGTCTTTGCAGCGGCATCCTCTGAACCTTGACCTCGAAGAGGGTTTGCCGCCAGTGCGAATCGATATTGACCGCATCAGCGAAGTTCTGGTGCACCTGATCGATAATGCGGCCAAGTACTCGCCGCCGGATTCTCCCATCCAAATTACCTCCGAACTCGACCATGGCGAGCTTGTGACCAGCGTTGCCGATTCTGGACCCGGCATCGATGACATGGAGAAGGAGATGATCTTCGAAAAGTTTTATCGGGGACGCGATCAGCGCATGATTATCCAGGGCACCGGAATGGGACTGGCGATCGCCAAAGCCATCGTTGAACTACATGGAGGCAAGATCGAGGTCATAAGCCAAGTGGGGCACGGCTCTGTTTTCCAGTTCTCGCTTCCGGTTGCCTAACCCCATGCGCTCTTCCGGTTAACCGTCAGTCTTCAGCGACTGCTGCGCTCTCCCTGTCGAGCGAAGTGGGGAGAACGGCGTTTGGCTATGCTGCTCCACGCGGTGGTCCGGCGGCACCGGCCAGGTCCTGCGACCAGGAGGCGGTTCAACCCTTGGCTGCGTCTGTTTTCCTATCGATTCGGGCAGCGGGGGGCGCGTACTCGGTTTTGACTGAACACATCAGAGGAAGAAAACCCTCGAAATTGCTTGTCAGGAAGGCTCCCGGGCAGAAACAAAGAAACAGAAGCATAATCGCAATAAAAGAGTACAAAACCGGTCCTATTTGCGGTACAATAAATTGTACGATTTTGGTACTATTTCGCTATCCGATTCTGGCGCTGAGAAATGATACGGCTAGGCAAATTAACCGATTACGGGCTGGTTTTGATGACGCAGATAGCCCGGAGTCCGCGAACCGAGTTGCACACCGCGCGGGGATTAGCCGCTCATTCCCGGGTGCCGCTGCCCACCGTCAGTAAGGTATTGAAAACACTGCTTCAAAGTGGTTTGTTGGAGTCGCATCGCGGCATAAAAGGCGGTTACAGCCTAACCCGGGAACCGAACCAGATCTCCTTGGCCGAGATTGTTTCGGCCCTGGAAGGCCCAGTTGCATTAACCGAATGCAGCATGGATGTGACTGGACTTTGCGATCTTGAACCCTCCTGCCCAATCAAAGATAACCAGCGACTGATCAACCAGGTGGTGCGCGGAGCTCTCGCGAAAGTCATGCTTTCCGACTTGCTCCACCCCATGCAGCTGACCGCGATTCGCGACAGTTACGGGAATCTGGTATCCACAGTGAATCTATCGGGGAGAATGCAATAGATGAGCACCAACATTAATACCATTCGTGATCTTGCGGAACGTGATTATAAGTGGGGCTTTGTCACTGAGGTTGAAGAGGAACGAATTCCCAGAGGTCTGAATGAAGACATTATTCGTCTGATTTCCGCCAAGAAGAACGAGCCTGAGTTCATGCTCGAGTGGCGGCTGAAAGCTTACCGATATTGGGCTTCGTTGGCCGAATCCGAGGCCGAGCCGAAGTGGGCCAATATCAAGTACGGCCCGATCGATTATCAGGACATCGTCTATTATTCGGCCCCTAAGCAGAAAGCGAAGCTGAACAGCTTGGATGAACTCGACCCGGAAATACTTCGCACCTACGAGAAGCTGGGGATTCCGCTGGCCGAGCAGAAGATGCTGGCGGGTGTGGCCGTGGACGCTGTGTTCGACAGCGTTTCGGTGGCCACCACTTTCAAAGAAAAATTAGCGCAACTGGGAGTGATCTTCTGTTCGTTTTCAGAAGCGGTACAGAAGCATCCCGAATTGGTTAAGAAATATCTGGGCAGCGTTGTTCCATACACGGACAACTTCTTCGCCGCCCTGAATGCCGCGGTCTTCAGCGATGGCTCGTTTGTTTACGTGCCTAAGGGAGTTCGATGTCCTCTGGAGCTTTCAACTTATTTCCGGATTAACGCGGCGGAAACCGGACAGTTTGAACGCACCCTGATCGTGGCCGACGAAGGCGCGTATGTCAGCTATCTGGAAGGCTGCACGGCACCGATCCGCGATGAAAATCAGCTGCACGCTGCGGTAGTCGAACTTGTCGCTCTCGACCACGCCCAAATTAAGTACTCCACCGTGCAGAACTGGTATCCCGGCGACAAAGAAGGCCGGGGAGGGATCTACAACTTCGTGACCAAACGCGGGAAGTGCGCCGGCCTGAACTCCAAAATTTCCTGGACGCAGGTGGAAACCGGTTCTGCCATCACCTGGAAATATCCCAGCTGCATTCTGCAGGGCGAAAACTCGGTCGGCGAGTTCTACTCAGTAGCGCTGACCAACAACTATCAACAGGCCGACACCGGTACGAAGATGATTCACCTGGGGAAGAACACCAGCAGCACGATTGTCTCCAAGGGGATCTCCGCGGGGCACGGGCAGAACACTTATCGCGGACAGGTGAAGATTCTGAAGGGCGCTGCTGGCGCGCGCAATTACACGCAGTGCGACTCGCTTCTCATAGGCGAGAAGTGTGGGGCGCACACATTTCCCTATATCGAAGTGAAAAACTCGAGCGCCCGCATGGAACATGAAGCTTCGACTTCGAAGATCGGCGAAGACCAGTTGTTTTACCTGCAGCAGCGCGGTTTGAAAACGGAAGATGCCGTTTCGATGATCGTCAACGGATTCTGCAAGCAAGTCTTTCGTGAGCTGCCCATGGAGTTTGCCGTAGAGGCGCAGAAGCTGCTCAGCGTTAGTCTGGAAGGCAGCGTCGGATAAAAAGTCCAGTCGCCGTCGCCACACACATCGTGACGGCGTCGGCCAGCCGTACAAACTCTAGCGAATGAATACAAGGAAATCAGGAATGAGTCTGCTGGAAATCAAGAACCTACACGTCGCCGTTCGGGGACAGGAAATTCTCAAGGGCATTGATCTCACCATCAATTCCGGCGAGGTGCACTCCATCATGGGGCCGAACGGATCCGGCAAGAGCACGCTCGCGCAAGTATTGGCGCGAAGGGAGACTTACCAGGTCACGGGCGGAGAAGTGTTGTTTGACGGTAAAGATCTTTTGGCGATGAAGCCGGAAGAGGTCGCTTGTGAAGGGCTCTTCATGGCCTTTCAGTATCCGGTCGAGATTCCGGGGATCAGCAACACCTATTTCCTGCGCTCCGCCCTGAATGCGATGCGTAAGTACCGCGGTCAGGACGAAATGGATGCGATGGATTTTCTGCCGATGTTTCGCGAAAAGCTGAAGCTACTGGACATGGATGAGAAGCTCATGAACCGCTCAGTCAATGAAGGCTTTTCCGGTGGCGAGAAGAAACGAAATGAAATCTTGCAAATGGCAGTCCTGGAGCCAAAGCTGGCGATTCTGGATGAGACCGACTCCGGCCTCGACATTGACGCTTTGCGCATCGTGGCCAAAGGGGTCACGGCTATGCGCAGCCCAGAACGCGGCATGCTGGTTGTGACGCACTATCAGCGGCTGTTGAATTATATCGTTCCCGATTTCGTGCACGTGCTTGTGGACGGCCGCATCGTGCGTTCCGCTGGGCCGGAATTGGCTCTGGAACTCGAGGAAAAGGGATATGGCTGGATCGAAAACGAGACCCGGCAGAGCGCGCCGGCATCGGTTTAGGGGGAAGGCCAGTGACTAGCGCCATTGAGCATCTCGCCAGTTACCTCGATAGCTTTACTCGATTTGAGAAGCGGGCGGCAGGCCAACACCTTCCCTGGCTGCGAAAATTGCGGGCAGATGCGTTTGCCCGTTTCTGTGAGGCCGGGTTCCCTACCACTCGCGATGAGGATTGGCGATTCACCAATGTGGCGGGGATTGCCCGCACCCCATTTCAGCTTGCGCCAGCAGGCACAGCGCGGCTTGCCACGCCGGAAACAGCGCTTTTGCGCCTGCCCGGAGCCGGCGCCCGGCTGGTTTTTGTAAATGGCCAGTTTGCCGAGGAATTGTCCCAAATTCCGCCGGCCGTCGATGCGTCCTCTCTGAAGCAAAAAATTGCCGACTCGCCGGAGACGGTTCGCGGCCTCCTTGGACATTACCTCCAGATTCAGCGCGATCCCTTTTCCGCCCTCAATACCGCGTTCGCCGAGGATGGGGCGTACTTGCAGGTCGAGCGCGGCGTGGTGCTGGAAGCGCCTGTTCACCTGCTTTTCATTTCCACCGAAAGCGACCAGCCGGCGATGTCGCATCCTCGCAACCTGCTGGTTTTTGCAGATGAAAGCGAGGCCACGGTCGTCGAAGAATACATCTCTCTGGGCAGCGGCCCGGTGCTGTCGAACAGCGCAACCGAGTTGATTGCCGGGGAAAACACAACCATTTCCCACTATATGATCGAACGCGAACATGCCGAGGCTTTCAATATTTCCACGCTGCGCATTCAGCAGGGAAGAAGCGCCAATGTTGCCTCGCATTCGCTGCTCTTGGGAGGAGGCCTGGTCCGCAACAACGTGCATCCGGTACTTGCCGGCGAAGGCGGAGAGTGCCTGATCAATGGCTTGTTTGTCGGCCATGGGCGCGAACATCTCGACAACTACATGCACGTCGAGCACGCCAGCCCTCATTCGAGTAGTCGACAGTTCTACAACGGAATTCTGGACGGGCAGGCACATGGGGTATTTCATGGGCGCATTGTGGTTCACAAGGCGGCACAAAAGACAGACGCGAAACAGACGAACCGCAACCTGCTGCTATCCGACGATGCGCAGATCGACACCAAACCGCAGTTGGAAATTTACGCCGACGATGTGAAATGTACCCACGGAGCGACCATCGGCCAGATCGAAGACAACGCTCTGTTCTATTTGCGCTCGCGGGGCATCGACGAAGCCGCGGCCCGCCGGCTCCTGCTCCTGGCTTTTGCCAGCGAGTGTGTCCAGCGAATGAAACCCGGGGCGGCGCGCGCATATGTCGAGCAGCTAATACATAAGTACCTTCTATCGCTGGCCCGGGCGCATGGCCGAAGATCCGAGGGCCAGGAGCCTGCAGAGGCCGAACGAAGTCTGGAGGAAGTGGGATGACGACCGCAGTTAAATTTCCGGTGAGCGCGAATGACGCTGTCAGTCAGGAGTTTTCCGGCGCATGGGATGTCCAGAAAGTGCGCGCTGATTTTCCTATTCTGCAGGAAAGGGCTCACGGCCACGAGCTCGTCTATCTTGATAACGCGGCCACCTCGCAAAAACCCAGGGCGGTAATCGACGCGATCGTCCGCTACTACCTGCACGACAACGCGAACATTCACCGGGGTGTGCACTACCTCTCGGAAAAAGCCACGGAGGACTTTGAGGCGGCGCGTCGGGCTGTCAAGCGCTTTGTGAATGCCGAGCAAGCCCAGGAAATCATTTTTGTGCGTAGCGCTACGGAAGCGATCAACCTTGTAGCCCAGACGTACGGCCGGGTGCACGTGGGGCGCGGTGACGAGGTGCTCATTACGGCGATGGAGCACCACTCGAACATCGTTCCCTGGCAGCTGCTTTGCGAAGAGAAACAGGCCAAGCTGCGAGTTGCGCCGATCAACCAAAAGGGAGAGCTGATTCTGGAAGAATTCGAACCTCTGCTGGGTCCGCGCACGAAAATCGTCGCGCTCGCTCATGTTTCGAATGCCTTAGGGACCATTAATCCAGTGTCCGAGATCGTGGCTATGGCTCACGCGAAGAACATTCCGGTCGTGGTGGATGGAGCACAGGCGGCACCTCACCTCCCGATCGATGTGCAGGCACTCGATTTGGATTTCTACGCGTTGTCAGCCCACAAAATGTATGGTCCGACAGGCATCGGTGTTTTATATGGAAAGATGGCGTTGCTCGAAGCCATGCCACCCTACCAGGGTGGTGGGGACATGATCAGTTCTGTCACCTTTGAGAAGACCCTCTACAACAAGGTGCCCCATAAATTCGAGGCTGGCACACCCGATATGTCGGGTGCTGTTGGCTTGCACGCGGCTATCGATTACCTCAGCCAGCTGGGAATGAACAGGGTTGCGGCATATGAGCACGAGTTGCTTGCCTACGCCACACAGAGACTTTCGGCCATCAAGGATGTACGCCTGATCGGCACGGCCAAACAAAAGGCCGGCGTGCTCTCCTTTGTAATGGAAGGCATACATGCTCACGACGTCGGGACCATCCTCGACCAGGAGGGAATTGCCGTTCGCACCGGCCATCACTGTGCCCAGCCGGTCATGGAAAGATTCGGGGTTGATGCAACGGCCCGCGCTTCCTTCGGGCTTTACAACACCAAGGAAGAGATCGACGCCCTGGTTCGCGGCATCCAACGGGTAGAGGAGGTTTTTGCCTGATGGCGGATTTGCGCGATCTCTACCAAGAGGTCATCCTGGAGCACAGCAAAGCTCCGCGAAATTACCGCGAACTGAAAGCGGCGGACCACAAAGCGGAAGGATACAATCCCCTCTGCGGGGACCGGTACACCGTGTATTTGCAGATGGAAGGGGACTCGATTCGCGATATTGGCTTTCAGGGTTCCGGTTGTGCCATCTCCAAAGCCTCGGCATCGATGATGACCCAGAGCGTGAAAGGCAAGACCAGGGCTGAAGCCCAGGAACTCTTCGATCACTTCCATCGGGCGGTCACCGGTCGAACCAACGGTGACCAGGCAGAGCTCGGGAAGCTTCGGGTATTCTCCGGAGTTTCCGAATTTCCTCTCCGCGTAAAATGCGCGACTCTGGCTTGGCACACGCTCGAGGCCGCTCTCGAAGGGAAGCAGGAAGCAGTTTCGACCGAGTGAATAGGAGTTTCCGCTATGTCCATGCCTGAAATGATCGAGCTAAAGCGGGAATGCGAGGTAATCGAGATTCCCAGCGGCGTTCCTCGTGTGCTGTCCATGGGGGCGCGCGTACGGATCTCCCAGTTTCTAGGCAACGCCTATACGGTCGTGACCGACAGCGGTTATATGTGTCGCGTACACGGCAAAGATGCGGATGCTCTTGGTCTGACCCCGCCCGCGTCGGCACAACCGCCAGCCCCCACCCACGCTGCCTTCAGTGAGGAGATGGTCTGGGATCAGCTGAAGACGGTTTACGATCCTGAGATTCCGGTCAACATCGTCGATCTCGGCTTGATCTACTCCTGCGACATTACTCCGCTTGAGAGTGGCAGAAACATCGAGGTGAAGATGTCCATGACCGCTCCCGGCTGCGGTATGGGCAATGTTCTCAAAGCCGACGTAGAAAACAAGTTATCCCGACTTCCTGAGGTGAAGCGGGTGAACGTCCAGGTGGTCTTCGACCCTCCCTGGCATCCTGGGCTGATGTCAGAGGCAGCCAAGCTGCAACTCGGGTTTGATCTCGACTACGGCGCTCCGCCCGTGGCTCGAATCCGGTAGCTGGTTTCACGCCCCTTCGTCCAGCTAAGAAATTTCTTTCCCCACAGTTAAGGTCGCGCCATCCTGCCGGAGTGGGCAACCAATTAAATGGCCTGAAACTCCAAACCATAGTTTTTTCCGCAAGCAAAGGCTCTGGGGTGAGTGCTTATGCAATTGACGAGTGCTGCCTACCAAAAAGAAACTGAGATCCCGGTGCGCTACACCTGTGAGGGAGATAACATCTCGCCGGAGTTTTCCTGGAGAGATGCTCCTGGCGAAACCAAATCATTTGCTCTTATTATTCACGACCCCGATGCGCCACGCCCCGGTGGGTTCACACATTGGGTTCTATACAACATTCCTGGTGCGGCCCGAACCGTTCAGGAAAATGTGCCCAAGAACGAACCGCTGTCTGATGTTGGAACTCAGGGCAGAAATGATGCCGATGAAATAGGTTACATGGGGCCCTGTCCTCCGTCGGGAACTCACCGCTACTACGCCAGGCTTTTTGCGCTCGATAGTATGTTGACACTTCTGCCGGGAGCCAATCACGAAGAATTGACGGAGGCGATGGAAGGACACATTCTGGCGAGGGCGGAACTGATGGGAAAGTACGCCAAGAAAGCAGAGCGCGCTGCCTAGGTTGGGAAGCTTCCCGCGTCGGAAAACACGACACGAATCGACGCCTAATTTCTGCGAGGCGCTCGGCCGCCCGGCGTCTGCTCTTCTGAGCGAGGCAGGCGCAGTGAACACCGAGCGTCAACAATACAAATTTTTGGGGCAGAGTCCGTCAGAACCCGCCAGACCCAAGCCAAAAACAGCTCCCACCAAGGCGGGTGAGGGAATCTTCCTCGGACGGACCTTCCACCACCCGGAAAACACTGTGCTATCACAACTCGGAGCGGGTAGAATGCCTGCTTAAATCCAAGTTACCAGCGGAGCTCATGACCGGATCGAAGTGGAGAGTACTGCCCCTAGTCTTGCTGCTACAGCTGAGCGCTTTGTTACTGCATGCGGAACAGGCAAGCGCGCCACCTACTGTGGTATTCATGACGGATTTCGGGACCATCGATGACTCGGTCGCAATCTGCCGTGGTGTGATGTATGGCATCGAACCGAGGCTCCGCATTATCGACCTGACTCACCAAGTTACTCCTTTTGATATTGCAGCCGGCGCGCGCTTTCTGTTTGGAGCTACCCCTTACTTCCCCGCGGGCACCGTGTTTGTGGTCGTGGTCGACCCCACGGTGGGCAGCAGCAGGAAGGCGATTGTCGCCAAGTCAAGGCGCGGGCAATATTTCGTCTTACCGGATAACGGGCTGATGACTATGGTCGCAGACCGCGACGGCCTTGAGGGGGTGCACGAGATCACGAATCGGAATTGGGTGCTCGGTTCGGCCCTGTCATCGACGTTCCACGGACGCGACATTTTCTCGCCGGTGGGCGCGCATCTGGCCCGCGGCGAGGACTGGACACAAGTCGGGCCCCAACTGGCTGTGGAAGAGCTGGTGCGACTGGAGCTTCGACCGGCTAAGTTGGACGAGCGCGGGCTTAGCGGGGAAGTGATCGCCACGGACGGGCCTTTTGGCAACCTGGTCACGAATATCAGTGCCGAGGACTTTCAGAAACTCGGGTACGAGCGCGGCCAGAACGTTCCCCTGGTGCTGGGAAACAGGCAAATGCGTATCCCGTTCGTCCGCACCTTCGCCGATGTGCCGGTCGAACTACCCCTGCTGTATATCGATTCGCGTGGCCGGCTCGGTCTGGCGGTCAATCAAAGCAGTTTTGCGGAGAGGTACGGGATCAAGCCGCCGGTTTCCTTGTTCATCGACCGCAAGAGATGAGGTTTGCCCATGGGCGAGACGAGGGCTTGTGAAGTGACTGTTCAAGCTCGCGTTCCCTCAGACCATCACCTTGGCTGTGGCCGTGCTCGCTCCTACGTGGACGACCGCGCAAAGCTATCGGGGAGGCAATTCGGGGAAGATTAGTCGACCCGCATGAGGCAGCCGTCGCGGGCGTAAATCACCGCTCGGAGGGTTGCTACAGGCCAAGCCGGTCAGGCTCTGAGCGGAGAAGATGGCGCATACATTCTGGCTGAACTACCGGCGGGGAACTACGGCGTGACTGCCG
>JBPYDQ010001196.1:0-4264 GCA_051986135.1 Terriglobales bacterium
GGGAGCCATGATTGAGGCGTGGTTTGCGTACAACGCAGCCACCCGCGCGGAGATGCTGCCTCGGATTGAAACGCCGGCACCATTGACGAAGGAACAACAACTAGCACGCTAGTGTTCTGCGTTGGCCAGGCGACGAGTGTGTTGTGATTAGCCACAGCGCATGTGCGCCAGCGCGTTCCTGCGGCTTGACTCTCGATCAAGGTAAGAGGCATGGAACTGCGCAACTCACGGAAGCAGGTATTCAAGCGTTAAAAGGCCAGGCGCGACCAAATCGGGAATTCTATACATTAACGTGTGTCTTTAGTCACTTGGAGATCAGCTGGCAGCCCATATCGCCGCCAAATTGGCCCATGTCTGGTCACCGTGCAGATTACATTCTCAGCAAGATAGAGGTAATCGGGATTCTTAGCGTACACTTCTCCCGAAAAGGTCCCGCCGGGCCTAAAAGCGGACGCAGGCGCACCCTCGATAAGGCCTTTCTTCAAGAAGTAGCGTCGCTATAGTCTGACAATCACATTGACCGTCATGAGCAACAAGAGGAGGGCGTTCTGAACAAGATGCTTACGCTTGGTCAGAGGAGCCGCCGATCTCAGAGTTGTTGAGAAGCATGTCAGCGAGAGGAAAAACATTGCGCAGGCATTCACAAGACTGACAGGCTGCCAGAAGCCATGTTCTAGTATGCTCAAAGCAACAAATACCAGGCCGGCGAGACCAAATGTACCGTATATCAAAAGCTGCCATCGGCGGGTTACCACCTGCTCAGGAACCAGTTGGTCTAAGGTCTCAAACATGAGTTTCCCCCCGCGTAGGATTATCTCACATGGCCAAAAGTTGCGCCGCAATCCGGTGCAAAACCCGTTGTCGCATGCTTCCTCTGGTCTTGCTGAAGGTCAATGACGTGTAATTGCACGATGACCGTAGGGTCATTCCTCACCGCGTGGGGAAAAGGAAACTCGTTCGCCTGGTGGCGGTGCCGGGTGAGCGAAGGAACGCCCCGACGCGTGGACCGCAGGGGGATTCGGCTTACTCTCCAGAGAGCAAGGCGCTAGTTGCCCACGATGGAGAAACGAAGGCGCGGGCCGGGAAGAAGCGTTAGCTATCACCCCAAGCCCGCGCTAGAATCGCCGTTGCCAAAGAGAGCGATGGGCTACGCATGCGGCTACGAGGACTATTTGGGTTAGATTCCAACGGAAGTACCAAACGGACATGGAGAAGGGGGATCAGGTCGCGGTCCAATTCATCGCCGACGAGAAAGCGGGCAAGGAATGGTACTAGGTTTTCTGGAATGAATGGATCTTGCGGAATGCCTGGCCGGTAATTATGTTCCTTAACATTAGTTGTGGGAAATCCTGATCGCGCAAATCCAATGGGAGAACAGCGAATGAAGAACATCGTCGTGGCGGTTCTGTTGGCCCTTGTAGCCGTCGGACTGGTATTTGCCCGCTCAACCAAGGCGTCCTCCGCAAGTCTGAGCGATGCTGACACGCTCAGGCACTTGTGCCGGGATTGGGCTGATGCATCGCAGGCGATCGATGTCAAACGGGTCAGTCAGATCGTGGCCGATGATTGGCGAGGCGTCGGATCGACAGGCACGATTAAGACCAAGGAAATCGCTCTAAGCGGTATGCAAGCCCGCAACTACAAACTTGAGGGAACCGATTTTGGACCCATGGACGTAAAAGTGTTGGGCAACGTTGGAGTGGTCCAGGGCAGTACGACCAATCATTTACTCGAAGACGGACAACACACCGCTTATAAATTCGCATGGATGGATGTTTTTGAGAGACGCGGCGACACATGGGTGGTGGTCCGGTCGCAGGTGACCAAGCTGCAGTGAAGTTGTTAGTGATTCTTAACCTGAGGAACGGCGACTTGCTCTGATGCGTACGCATCTGCGATTCTTGCGCGCGCACGTTCTGGCAAAAAGAGGGTGTTTCCATCCAACCGTGCCGCTGCTGGCATCTGCGCTTTAATTGATCGCCTATTCAGGAGGTCCGAGGATCTTCAATAGAGACGTGTTGATGGATCTGACGCCACCGTCCTTCTGTCGTTATTCCGATCACCTCACGTCCCACGGGGCCCAACAAAGGCCTGTAGTAACACCCGACAACTCGACCGCGGCACAGCGTATTTTGCTGTGGTGAAAAAAAGGCCGCAATTTCGTAGGAAGAAGGCGCCGGTCCGTTCGTGGTAAAGAGGAAATTCCGACCTGGCTTTCGAAGGTTCCCCCTCCCGCACTGTTGAAAACGGAGGTTTTGAGACTTGAAGATCACACCACGCATATCGTTTCGGTGCAACCTTGCAAGCCTTCTGCCGTTTCACAATTTGGAAAAGGAAGAGCTGCCATTCGCCACCCAGACATTCGCACCGTCAAAGACTAAAGCTTCGATACAGTGTCGTTACCAGGGTTCGCCACCCAGACATTAGCGCCGTCAAAGGCTAAAGCCTCCGGGCTGGAAACCCCAGGAAACGTTCCCAAGTTAGCCCCATCGCTTGCTCGCAGCTTGGTTACAGTGTTGTCCCCACTGTTCGCCACCCAGACATTGACGCCGTCGAAGGCGATGCCTATCGGGAAGGAACCCACAGGAAACGTTCCCAAGTTCGCCCCATTGCTTGCTCGCAGCTTGGTTACGGTGTTGTCGCCATTGCTGGTCAGCCAAACATTGGCACCGTCGAAGGCAATATCTGCCGGTTCGAAACCTAGAGGAACCGTTCCCAAATTTGCCCCGTCGCTTGCTCGCAGCTTCGTTACACCATGACCGCTGGCGACCCAGATATTGGCGCCGTCGAAGGCCAGACCATCTGCGTCCAGAACCGGGAATGTGCCGAGGATTGTCCCGTCGCTTGCCCGCAGCTTCACCACTGCACCAGTGCCCAGCCCGGTCGACACCCATATGTTCGCACCGTCAAACGCGAGGTGCGCGGGACTGCCACCCAACGAGAATGTGCCGAGAATGGCTCCGTCACTAGCCCGTAACTTCGTCACGCTGGCGTTATTCCCATCGGCCACCCAGACATTGGCACCGTCAAAGACCAGGCCAATTGGTAAGGCCAGATTGGAGAGGAAAGTGCCGAGGATTGCTCCGTCGCTCGCTCGAAGTTTCATCACATTCGGGCTGTTCTGGTTCGCTACCCAGATATTGGCACCATCGACGGTCAGGGCAACTGGAGCAAAGCCTACAGGAAACTGAGCGGTCAAGTTCGCAGGATACCAGTGCAGCAGTGCGAGCTGTAAGGGGTTTTGCCGGGAGCTAACCACTTGAGCATGGA
Organism: Terriglobales bacterium; assembly: GCA_051986135.1. Classification (GTDB taxonomy): domain Bacteria; phylum Acidobacteriota; class Terriglobia; order Terriglobales; family Acidobacteriaceae; genus Gp1-AA122. The sequence continues at coordinate 3,271 of JBPYDQ010001196.1, forward strand.
GCGGGTTTTGACTACTCAGAACTGCAACCAGAAGGCCCGCCGCTACTCCCAGTCTTCTCGCACGCTTTTGGTCAACAATTGCCGACTTCTGTTGTTTCATATTTCACCGCGACAATCTGAATTAAACAACCAGTTGCATTGTGATTCCCCCGGCCCTGATCCTTCGAAATCTAACTCCGACCAGAACTTCAAAACTTTGCCCCCGCGTTATGATAAGAACTTGGATCGGGCAGATACAACAGGCTTTAACCCGAAAATTCCATTTTCATGTGTTGCTCCGCACAAGTAGATCTTTTCTGCAATTATTAGTTCTATCTAAAGCGTTGAAACACCTGCAACAGGTTCTGTCTAATCTCTCGCGTCTACCCTTAGGTTCCCGCCTACCGATTGCGGAGTGGCTGATTTCGCCATGTCCGCTGGAATCGATGATCAGCCCTTTCCTGATTGCGAACTGTCCGGACACCACGCTTCACATTGACTTACAAAGCATCCTCCTGGCGCTAAGGCGCTACACCGCCTATTGGGCAAGGGCCTCGATTTTTGCGTCTGTATACATAATCGGAAAAACGCGAAGAAATGGCTCACGCCGAGCAGCACTGCTCTCGGCTTTTGCAGGACTCAATACAATGAGCAAGCCTAGAGGTGATTCCCGCCGTGTTGGGGTAGGACTTGAACTTTGATCCTCCGGTATATTCGAGTAACCAAGCCGCAACGTCGTAAAACGGACACCCCAGTTCGGAGCAGAATTGGAAATGCTGGCCCAGCGGTCGAACCGCCCAGGAAGCATTCCCGCGACGGAACCGCAACCAGCTACACCCCATCAGCCCCAAAGGCGAATAAAAAGCGCACACTGGTGCTATCGCCGGACTGCACTCAGAGACGCAGGGTCCAGGTTGCCAGTGCCGTTCGCAGTTCATTGAGGCAGCTTTCGACGCTCCGTCCGGCTGTGTCGATGACAATGTGTTCATCAGCCCAGGTGTGGTACTCCCGACCC
>JBPYDQ010001197.1:0-8779 GCA_051986135.1 Terriglobales bacterium
GTAACCCACATAGAGCCGCGGGCGCCGTTCGAATACCGAAGGAGCATCGAAACGTAATCATCTACTTTACGGCTGGGAACAACATGCCCTACGTCGGCGCAGAGACTTTCAAGATCAAGTCCCGTTACGTAGGCGCCCAAGTGATGCGCATGAGTCCCAATGTCCATCAAGACCATCGAGCCTCCGACCCGGGTTGGATCAAGACGCCATCCTGGAGGAACCTCGTCAGACGCCAGATAGCCCTGAACATACTGCAGATGAACCTGGCGAATTGGACCGATCACGCCGGCCCGCACCATGGCTCGGGCTTGGCGCACCATTGGGTAAGCAGTGTAGGAGTGCGTCAGACAAAACTCGAGGCCGCTGGTCTTGACCTTTTGGCCTAGGCTGATAGCCGAAGCAAGATCGGTTGTCAGAGGTTTGTCGCAGATGATATGCAAACCGGCATCTAGCGCCGCACAACAGATCTCGCAGTGGCTGTCACTGGGTGTCATCACTGCGATGACATCGACGCGATCTTTCCGCCTCGCCTCACTCTCAACCAGCTCCCGCCATGATGGATAGGCGCGTTCCTGGGATACGCCAATGCCGGGGCCGTACCGGCGAGATCGCTCGGGGTCAGAGGAGAGCGCGGAAGCGACAATGTCATAATATCCGTCAAGCCGCGCACCGGCACGGTGAGCCTCGCCGATTACTGATCCGGGACCGCCGCCAACCACGGCTAGCCGAAGCCGACGACCGATAGCTTCAATAACTTTCATATTTGCGTGACCGACCCGAACATCGAGCAGTTGGCCGCTCGCATTGCTTCGTCGGGTGGCCGCCAAAGGTCAAAGGTGTCGCGGATAAATTCCACTACAAACGAGTATCGGCTCTGCTATTGCGAAGATCCCTTTGGTAACATCATCGAAATTTATACGCACAACTACGAAACACTGTATGGAGGGATGAACCTAGCCCGCATTTCTCACGCCCCGTGAGAAATGCGCACAAAGTGCCGACATTCGTCGGGGCTAGCCGCGAAAGCATTCGCCCCGGCAAGCTGCTTCCCAAGCAGCTTGCGACGGGTGAACTTCTCACAAGTTCCAAAACTTGTGAGTTCAGGCTAGGTAGACCAAACGCGCAGTAAGCGGGTTGGCCTGCTCTTTGTTGTTCGGACTCTTTGCTGCTGCTGCTGCGTGGGAGCGTGACAATGGCCAATAGACTTGGACGTAATCGGTTTGAGCACCGCTATGCCTGGCGAGTTGAGCCGCCCGTGAGCCGGGCCAGAATCAGCGAAACGAGGATAATGGCGCCGTAAGCGGCATCAATCCAGAAAGCCGGCACCTGCGCCAATGTCAGTATGTTCTGCAGAAATGCCAGGAGCAGCACGCCGGTAAGCGCCCCGAGGAGCCGGCCGCGCCCGCCGTTCAAGCTGATGCCACCGATCACCGCCGCGGCGAAGACGTAGAAAATCATGTTCTGGCCCTGGCTCGATACAACTGAGGCGATGCGGCCGGTCAGCATCAGACCGGCAAGCGCGGCCAGCAGCCCGCCTACCACGTAGACGCCCCAGGTGACCCGCTCGACTCCGATTCCGGCAACGCGCGCAGCCTCGGCGTTGCCACCGATTGCATAGATGGACCGGCCGATCCGGTGATAACGCAGAAATAAGCCAAAGATCAGATAAAGGAGAGCAGCCACCCAGATGGAAACAGGCACGCCGAACCATTTTGCCGTGCCGAGGTAAAGAAACTGGCTTGGCAAATCGAATAGCGTCTTACCATTGGTGATCCCCAGGGTTACGCCGCGCAACAAGATGAGCATCGCCAGGGTGACGATAAAAGCATTGAGCTTCAGTTTTACGACAAGGAAGCCGTTGACTAAGCCGACAACGGCTCCAATCGCGAACAGGATGAAGATCGCAGGGTAAACGTTCATGCCGAAGCCAGATCCGCCGTAGGTCGTATCAGTCGCCATGAGCCAAGCAGCAGTCATGGGCGCGAGTCCGACCGTGGATTCGAGCGACAAGTCGAACTTACCCGCTATCAAAATCAACGATTGAGCGATGACAAGGACCGACAACTCGGAAGATTGTTGCAGGATGTTGAGGAAGTTATCGGTCGTCAGGAAAGCGGGACTAAGGAGGGAGCCGGCGATGATGGCCAGCACGATGGCAGGGACCAAGGTGAGCTCGCGAAACCGGAATGCTGCCCGACCCCGTAATGGGGCGCCGGCTTGCGACAGAGTGATTTTCGTCTCAGTTTCGCTCATGACGGAGACACGCCCTCGATTGCAGCGACAAGATCCTCTTCATTCCAACCAGCGGCGAACTCGGCCGCTAGCTGCCCTTTGAAGATGACGAGCACGCGGTCGCAGACAACCAATTCGTCGAGTTCGTCGGAGACAATCAGCACAGCTGTGCCACGGGCGCGCGCCCCTTCCACGATAGCGAAGAGGGCCTGCTTCGAAGCGATGTCGACACCCTGTGTCGGGGACACCAGCACCAGGATTTGAGGCTGAGAAGCAAGCGCCCGCCCCAAGACGGCCTTCTGTTGGTTACCCCCGCTCAGCTCGCTGACAAGCTGATCGGTAGAAGCAGCCACGATTTCCAGGTCGCTGATCATTCGCTCCGCCTGGCGGCTGCGTCGCGCCGGGATGATGATGCCGGCGGGCCCGAGACGGTCGGCAATCGTGAGCGTGAGATTCTCGGCAACTGAAAGCTGGGGCACAATCGCGCGCGCGTCGCGGTCACGCGGCACGTAGCCGAGGCCTTTGCGCAGGGCGTCATCAACGCTGCCCGGCTGCAGGGGTACGCCCGCTATCTCGATCTCCCCGGCAGACGGCCTCAGTGTGCCAGCGATGGCCTCCGCCACATGCTCTTTGCCAGAGCCGGCAAGCCCGGCGAGGCCGAGACATTCACCTGAGGCAATCGCGAAATTGACGTCCTCAACCCACCGTTTGATGCAAAGCCCTTTGACTGCCAGCGCTGGCGTCCCCTCAAGACTGGGCAACCGAGCGTCGCTTGGGCGGTCACCCGCACCAGCCAGTTTCGTTGATTCACCGACCATCTGGGCAACGACCGCTTCCTTAGCCATATTCTTGAGCGCAGCGTTGGCGACGACTTTCCCGTCCCGCAATACAGTGACGCTGCTACACACTTCGTAAATTTCCTCGAGGTGGTGCGAGATGTAGAGAAATGTGACACCGTTTTTCTGCAGGTCGCGGATTCGTTCGAACAGTCGGGCGACCTCCTTTCCCTCGAGCTGCGCCGTCGGCTCATCCAGAATAATGAATCGCGTACCGCATCGAAGCGCTCTAGCGATTTCAACGATCTGGCGCTGTTCCACGTTAAGGTCCGCAGCGTCGCGATCGACGTCGACCTCAAGGCCCCAATCGGCCAGGACTTGCTCTGCCTGCCGGCGCAGAGTTGACCAGCTGATCCAGCCGGGACCGCGGGTTGGATGGTCGTTAACGAACAGATTCTCAGCCACGCTGAGCGCAGGGATCAAGCTCGGCCGCTGGTAGACGCAGGCCACCCGAGCCCGCCATTCGGCGGGCCGGGATGGAGCGGGTGCGGGCTCTCCGGCAAGGTACACCTCACCCGAATCGGGGGTAATGATGCCCGTCAGAACGCCGACCAGTGTCGACTTGCCAGCCCCGTTCCGGCCGACGAGTGCCCTTGAATCGCCAGCGCTGATAGCCAGCGATACTTCTCCAAGTGCCTGACTCGCCCCGAAACGCTTCGAGATGCCGCGCGTCTCGGCCACAGATTCGGGACGCCCCGCGCCCTCAAATCTTGTCTGCGCTGATGTCATTGGCCTTATCTCTGGGGCACAGCCCTCGACCTGATTCCGAGTTTTCTCTAATTGTGGCGAGACTGGTTCATTTTCAGGAAAAGGCAGGGCCAAGGATCTCGGGGTAGATGCTACTTCTTGACCTGGTTTCCCCAAAGCCCCGGGTCGCTCGCACTGTCCTTCGTCACTACCGGTGCAGGGAGCAGATCCATGGGATTACCCTTGTAGTCGACGATCGTGCTATCATGGTCGGACGGCCCAGGTTTGAACGTCTTCCCGGCAACAGCCGCCTGCAAATATTCGAGACCATATTTGACATAGAGATTAAGCGGCTGCGACACGGCTGCATCTAGCATACCCTCACGGATCTTTTGCACGGCAAAGGGCGTGGCGTCGATCGAAATCAGAAAAATATGCCCCGGCTCCCCGACAGCTTTCAGCTTGCCGGCGCTCTTAAGCACGTTGAGGACGCCAGCCAACATAGCCGAATCGCTCTGCATGTAGATACCAGCCAGGTCAGGCGTCGAACTGACTACTGTCTGGGCGACCGCTGTCGCCTTGTCCGTTTTCCAATAGGTTGGCTGCTCAATTACCTTGATACCTGGATGGTTTTTCTTCATGCATTCGTCGAACCCAGTCGTGCGGTCACGGCCGTTAGTTGTGGCTTGGTCGCCCATCATCGACAGTACGGTGCCTTTATCCCCAACTGCCTTGGCGAGCCAATTGGCAGCGTCCTCACCCATGCGAAGGTTGTTGGCACGCACGATCATCGCCGTCTTACCGCCTCCCGGGCCGATGTCGATTACAACGACGGGCACGTTCTTGCTCGCTGCGAAATCGATAGCGGGTACAATGGCATTGCTGTCCGTCGGCACCAGAATAATTCCCTGCGCGCCCTGGGCGATGAGGTTGTGGATGTCGGTGACTTGTTTTCCGGAGTCACCGTTGGCATTCGCGACCGGTAAAGTCTTCAGCCCGGCAGCCTTGGCTCCTTGGAGGGTAAGATCTACTTGGATCGCCTGGAAGGGATCGGTGAGGAAGCCGACCGAATATCCCATCGTAAAGCTAGCCGCCGCGGCTAAAGGCGTTGCCATGATACAAAAGCCTGCCGAAGCCGCCACGTAGAGGCTACAGATGTATAATTTCCATTGCCTGTTATGACTATTACTACCTGGGGGTGTGTTGGACGCTTTCGTCTCCGTATTTTGATTCTTCTTCATTTCATCACGCACTTGCTCTTTTTGGATTAGTTGAAATCCTTTCAGGGGCGCTGTTCCATCAAGCCTATAGCGACGATAGACGTTAATCCGCGCAAACTATCCCATCTTTCTATTAATACAGTTTGCCGTGGGCGGCAATTTGGCCCGTCGATTTTCTCCCGACATAGGGCCGTTCGCTTCGGCGCGCGACGATACACCCGAGAGCCTGTCCGCGCTGGCTGAATTGGTTCCGGCCGATGGCAACATCATCTTGCTTCAAGCTGACCCATAAAACCTCCCCCGGGAATTATCGCCGTCAAGACTGCGTTCGGAGTGCAAATGGTCCTCGATCGCCTTGTCCCTTCCAATTCCGAAATCAACAAATTCATAGAACTCCTCGGCGATAAAGACGTTACTGAAATAGTGGCCCTTGCTAAGCTCACTAATCCCGGCCCCTTCGAAACGGGGACAGCCCGGCTAAGTCAGTTCTGGGGTATTAAAGAAAAAGGGAGACTGGCAGCCATGGCTGGTGAGCGGATGAAACATATGGGTCACTCTGAGATCAGCGGTGTCTGCTCCCATCCCGATTTTCGTGGACGCGGCTTTGCCCGAGCCCTTTCGGCAGCAGTGGCTAAGCAGATTATTGCGCGACGCGAAGTCCCCTACCTCCACTCCTACTCCGAAAATACTCTGGCCATCCGTCTTTATGAATCACTTGGGTTTCAAATCAGATGCGAGATGTACGCCGCCGTTCTCGCGCGCTCGTAATCCGGGCAACCTAGCCCTCTTGAACAAGCCAAAGCTTGAAGAGGCGTATCCTCCGATCTAGTACGTTCGAGGGAGGCATTTACCTGTGCGACGAACTAGAGTTTCAAACCCTGCCGAGTTGGAGTCGATTTATTTCTGTATTCCTGCAGCGCACTGGCTGTGATCCGGTCGTGGTTTCAAACCCACCTGGGTTCAAGTCGATCTTTATCCGGCGCTCGCGAACGTGACGAAGTATGTGTTGTACTTGCGGAGCGCCAAGGAGAAGGCTCATATCAAGTACCTCCAGGTTTCGTAAGACGGTTACTGTAGTCTGGCGCTCTCTATGGAGGGTCCGTGACGATTGAAGAGTGTGTCCCGCTTTCGAACTCGGCGTCTTCGATAACAATGCAGCTGGTTAGACGCTTACGATCCAGCAGCATGCCTTGGGCTACTTGTAACCTCCTGCTCCTGAGCCATCCATTGCTCGCAGCAGCATTATCTCTCCCTCTTGCGCCATCTGTTGCATTTCCGCTAGGGTCGGCATCATACTAAAGCCGCTCTCTTCCAGAAAGTATTCGCCACCGGCCGCGGCCGCGTCCAAATCCGAGTCCCTCATCTCGCTGGCCCAGTATTCTTCTTCGGTCATAGTGTATACTCAATGGTTGACCGCTCGCCCTCCGGGCTCACGATAAACAGGATTTGATTGCGATAACGGCCATCCGGTTGCCGCTCTTTGATAAGTTCGCCGTGGCCGCCGCCAGCAAACGACGTCTTAATGACTTGGTGCCGGCTATCATAGTACACCTCGGCACCAATGTGATGAGACAAGAACCGTCGAGCGCCCAGCATTTCAATCGTGTTGTCCATGCAACAGGGTTGAACAGATTGCATGCCAACCCTTCGTTAGCATTGTTAGGGCCTTGTTCATAAGGCTGTTACGCACATAACGGGAGCCAGAAGATGCCAGTACAAGGTTTTGGACTTGTAAACTTTTGTCCTCACCGGGCCAAACCTTCAATCCCCAAGTTACCCAGTAGGCGGCTGGCTCAGGCGCGGAATTTCGGGATTTGCGGCACGCTCATCGCACCGCCTCATCGGCCCTTTCCAGAGGTCGATTAAAACCCATCTTTTTTATCCGAGCGACCAAAGTGGTAGCCTTCACGCCCAAAAGCTCCGCGGCACCATCACTACCCTTGATCTTCCAGCCGGTCTTCTGCAGAATAGCAAGAAGGTTCTCCCGTTCCCGGCGTCGCATTTCTGATTCGGTAAGATATTCCGGGTCGAGGCCATCACTATACTGAGGCCGAAAGGAAGTTGGATCGACCGAGGCACCAGTCACTGGAAGATCGAACTCCAGGGCTCCACCCCGAGCGAAAATGGCCGCGCGCTCGATCACATTTCGCAGCTCCCGAATGTTTCCGGGCCATTCGTAACTTTCAAGCGCTTCAATTCCCGCTCGCGTTAGTCTCGGTTTTGGACAGCCTAGTTCCTTCACTAACAATTCAACGAAATGTGTGGCCAGAAGAGTGATATCTCCTTTGCGTTCCCTGAGCGGAGGAACTTGTAACGGAAAGACATTGAGACGGTAATAGAGGTCTTCGCGAAAGTGACCCGCGCCTATGTCTTTCTTCAAATCTCGATTGGTGGCTGCGATGATACGCACATCCGTCTGCCGGGTTCTGTCCTCGCCTACACGTTCATAACACTTCTCCTGCAGCACACGCAGCAGCTTGCTCTGGAGCTCCAGAGGGATCTCACCAACTTCGTCCAGGAATAGGGTTCCACCAGCAGCGATTTCGAAACGGCCGGCTCGATCCTTGATCGCACCGGTGAACGCGCCCTTGGCGTGCCCAAAAAATTCACTTTCAAACAATTCCCTCGGAATTGAGGTGCAATTAACTCGGACCAACGGTTTGTCGTTCCGCCGACTGCGCTGATGGATTTCTCGCGCTATAAGCTCCTTTCCGGTGCCGGTCTCACCCAGGATCAGGACGGTGGCGTCGGTAGGTGCTACTACCTCAACTTGGCTAATGATTCGACGGCACGCTCCGCTTTGACCGATAATTTTACCAAATGACTCAGCCCTTGGCCCTTTTCCGTTAGGTCGCCCGATTACGTCCCGTATTGCTTCCAGCAGATATTCGTCGTTGAACGGCTTGGTCAAAAAGTCTACCGCCCCAGCCTTGATTGCCCGCACTGACATCGGGATGTCGCCATGACCCGTAAGAAAGATAATCGGGACCGGCATATCTTTCCTCGCCAGCTCGTCTTGCAGTTCAAAGCCGTCGAGGTCGGGAAGCTGGATATCCAGCACCAGACAGCTCGGCATTTCCTTTCCCAAATTGGTTAGAATCTCCTGCGCCGTCGCGAACGTCTTCACGTCCAGGCCAGCCGACCTGATCAATCGTCCCACAGCCTCCCGTACTGATAAATCATCATCTACGACGTAGATTTGAGAAACAGTTTCACTCATGGGGCGTCTCCTTCCCCCAACGCTTTGTTAATTGCATTCAACAGAGCCTCCTCACTAAACGGCTTTATGAGTACAGTCCTTACCTGGCCATCTAACGCTCGCGCGGGCGGAGTCTCTTCTTCATGTGCTGTGATAAAGACAACCGGGATCTCAAAGTGATTGGCGATCAAGTGGCGCTCGAGCTCGATGCCGTCCATTCCCGGCATGCGGACGTCGAGCAGCAGGCAGTCCGCCCTTCTAGGTTGGCGAGAACTCAGGTACTCTTCGGCTGAAGCGAACGTGTTCACTACGAACCCGACAGAGCTGAGCAACCGGCTCAGGCCTTCACGGACAGACTCGTCGTCATCAACGATCGTAATCTTAATGGGTAGTGCCACATAGGAAAATGAAGGCAATGTCGGCTAGAATCCATTATACCTTCGTATATAATACCTTGGTATAAACCGGGGTTCGCCCTACCCATGATCGGCCACGCCGAGCGCGAAGACAATTTCGGAACTAGCTTAGTTACCCCTTCCTCGCACGCCAGATACGAAGCTTGTCGTGCATTCTCACCAGGTCCGCTAAAGAGCTGGCCCGCATCT
>JBPYDQ010001198.1:0-4904 GCA_051986135.1 Terriglobales bacterium
GCTTGGGGAGCGATCAGCATGGCTTCCTGTGCGGTTACGCCACTTATCGGGCGAAGATGGTGCAAGATTTCTGGATCGCCACTTGGGCATGCATTCTTTAGTTTTGTTGGACAGCGCTTGGGAGTCTTTCGAGGAAGGCACAAAACGCGGGAAAGTTAGTCGGCCTGGTGTATTTGCTGACGAAAGGTGCCGGGGAAGGGCACGATCGCTGGTGCCGGCGGCCGATCTGGCTGGGGCGGTGGTTTTAATCGCTCGCGATCGCGCTCAATGTGGTTTTCTAGTAGGCAAGACGAGGGGACTTGATATTCGTGCCGGTGGGACCCTCTTTTCACTGCGCTTCATCTGTTGCTAGCGATGTTCGGGATGGTCGGGTGAGGACGAATTATGCCCGTTCTGAGGGGGTCAATGTCGATCTTGTTTGGGGAATCCTTCCTCTGGTGTTTAGACTTCGGATGGTCATGGCGGCAAAAAAAGCAAGAAAAGCGGTGCCCAACTCTCGTTCACGGCATAACCTGTGAATCTGATCGAAAAGCCGCATCGCAGGCTGAACCCTCTGACAGGCGAGTGGGTGCTGGTGTCTCCGCAGCGGATCGAGCGGCCCTGGCAGGGACAGATCGAGCACAGCGAAGTGACGCTCTCGGCACCCTATGACCCGGCTTGCTATCTTTGTCCGGGAAACGAGCGCGCCGGCGGAAGCCGCAACCCGAACTACATCTCGACCTATGCATTCACGAATGATTTTTCCGCGCTCGTTCCCGAAGGGGACCATGTGCGGTGGGATGAGGGACACCGTGGTTTGTTGGTAGCGGAAACGGAAGCGGGAACATGTCGGGTAGTCTGCTTTTCGCCGCGACATGACCTGACGCTGGCGCGGATGGATGTCCGCGACATCGTTTCAGTGGTGGATCTGTGGGCGTCGGAGTGCGCTGAACTGAGTGCCCGGCCGGGGATCAGATGCGTACAGATTTTTGAAAATCGCGGCGAAATCATGGGGTGCAGCAACCCCCATCCGCACGGGCAGATTTGGGCGACGGCAAAGCTTCCGAATGAGCCGGGCAAAGAACAGAGATCCCAACTCGGGTACTTCCAAGAAAACGGAACCTGCCTGTTGTGTGATTATCTTGCTTTAGAGCAGCAGCAACGTCAGGGCCTGGTTGGGGAGAACGATCACTTTGCCGCCCTCGTGCCGTTTTGGGCGGTGTGGCCGTTTGAGACCATACTCATTTCCAAAACCCACCAGCGCGATATCGGAACTCTCGATTCTGCTGGACGATCCGGTTTGGCAGACATTCTCAAAGCGATTACTGTGCGATACGACAACCTGTTTGAGACTCCGTTCCCATATTCCATGGGATTTCACCAGGCCCCCAGTGACGGCCAACCTCATCCCGAGTGGCACTTGCATGCTCATTTTTATCCGCCGCTGTTGCGCTCCGCCAGCATTCGGAAATTTATGGTGGGCTATGAGATGCTTGCCGAGCCGCAACGTGATCTGACGCGAGAGGCTGCGGCCAAATACCTGCGGAGTGTAGATACGCGGCATTACCTGGACCGTGTATAGCAGTGGCGACCCATCCCTGTGTAAACTTATTCGGAATGATCAACGGCAAACGAGTCGCAGTAGTTATGCCCGCCTACAATGCGGAAAAGACGCTTGAGGCTACCGTGGGCGAAATTCCGCAACTGGTCGATTTAAAGATTCTTGTCGACGACAGCAGTTCGGATCAAACCGTCGAATTGGCACGCCGTCTGGGCTTGCACACCTTTGTTCACGATAAGAATTACGGATACGGCCGCAATCAGCAGACCTGTTATCGCGAAGCGTTGGATGCGGGGGCTGAGGTCATCATCATGGTGCACCCCGACTATCAATACACTCCGCTGCTGATAACCGCCATGGCCAGTATGGTGGCGTACGACGTGTACGATGTGGTGCTGGGATCGCGTATTCTGGGCGGCCAAGCACGGCAGGGGGGGATGCCCGTTTACAAGTACTTTGCCAACCGCCTGCTTACGGCGTTCGAAAATTTCTGTTTGCATGCCAAACTTTCCGAATATCACACCGGATATCGAGCATTCAGCCGCCGCGTGCTCAATGAGTTACCCCTGCTGGAAAACTCCGACGACTTTGTATTCGACAATCAAATACTTGCGCAGTGTATTTACTTTGGATTCCGCATTGGCGAGGTTTCCTGCCCTACCAAATATTTCGAAGAGGCCTCTTCCATCAACTTCCGGCGAAGCATCCAATACGGCTTTGGGGTCCTCGGCACCTCGCTCCAGTTTGTTCTACAGAAGCTTGGGGTTCTGCGCCTGCCGAGATTCAGCAGCCGAGGCAAGAAGCTGGGAGTCGAACCGAGTTACTATATTCGGCGCGACGTGTCCGAGCACAGGGTTTAGGGCTGCGATCTGCGGCTGTGGGCGGCCGAACTTGCAAGGCGGTTCGCTTCGGCGTTGTTTGAACGCGGAATGTGGGAGATGGAAAATAGGAAAGAGCGGGCTAGTTTTCGGCAGATCCAGTTGAGCGAATATAGGCGAGAACTGCGACAGTTATACTCGCCCTTCATTTGCCGCACCACCACCTCAGAGTCGGAGTAGACATGCAGCGTGCGCGCCTTCAGCGCTACGGCGCACTGCAGAGCTTCGAGGAGGGCGATGTACTCGGCGACGTTGTTGTCCTGGCGCCCAATCCAGCGGGCAATCTGAATGACGGTGCCGTCGCCGCGATCGATGACTACGCCAATTCCTGACGACCCGGGATTCCCCAGCGAACCCCCGTCTATATGGGCCACCAAATCCAACATTCCACTCGCTCTTGTTCACCATGAGGCAGGATTGTAGCTGCCGTCAAGAGATTTATCTGGTTCGGCCACGGAATTGGTCGCAATACTTCTGTGGAATATCGGTGGAAATGACATGGAAAATTTTCCCTCGAACCATCTAAGCTGCGCGAGCATAAGCGTCTTCCTCAGAGACACAATTCATGCCAAGAAAAGTGCGATTGCACCAATATGCGGCATTGACAGTAACCAGGTTAGCGTTTAACGTGACCACCGTCGACGGTCGAAAGGGTTGGCTTAAATTAAACTTTGGCCAATCCGAAGTAGGCTGAGTGATCTCGTCCGGCGAGGTAACTTGCCGAAGATCCAGACCCGAAAAAACCGACTGACTCTGCGAGGAGCAGTTGGGGTTTGGAACTGCGAAAGCAGTGATCGCGTCAAGGGCTGTGACGGTGCACGCATCCACGTTGTCAGCTTCCTCGCAGGAGCTGATGGCTAGAGCGTAACCAATGTCATGGCCCTTTCAATTTTCCCGCCATCTTTCTATCGAATCTTCCCTCCAACTGCGCGACCTTCGCCACTCAAGTATTTTGAGCTCCAGCTTTCACCTATTTTGAATTTTCACCTGCGAGAAGTGACCGCGAGCAGATTGGGACGTGGAAAAGGAATCAATGTTGATTCCGAACGAATGTCCCCGAGTTCTGAAATGCTCAAGCCAATCGCGGTCACCTGTGAAAGGGTCGACTTCAGGTGCGTCTCGATCCATTCGAAACCGAATGACTGAGCCGTTCGGGGATCTACCTGGAAGGATGCTATGTGCGCGGTCTCGAACCACGGTTTTTGAGTCTTTCGAGAACGGATACCTTCTCGGGCTGGTCGAGCCAGCGATCCAGGATGGAATCCGGTAGACGAAAGGCCATGAAACGCGAAATCGAGAAAGCACTTTGTTCAGGTAAGATGTTCGATTCGCCATGATTCAACTCTCGGATATACAGGCCGCCCTGGGGCGGGTTCGAGAATCCATTTACCTGTCGCCCTGTGCGCGATCGGAAACCTTCTCGAAGGGTACGGGAAATACCGTTTATCTGAAGCTCGATAACCTGCAGAGAACAGGGGCTTTCAAGGAGCGCGGGGCCCTCAACAAGCTGCTGACCATGAGTGCTGAGGAACGCGGGCGCGGCGTGATAGCCGCTTCGGCGGGAAACCATGCCCAGGGTGTGGCCTACCACGCGGGCCGGCATGGCGTCCGGGCACAGATTTGCATGCCCCTGACTACGCCCCTGATCAAAGTATCGGCGACCAAAAGCTATGGAGCCGAAGTCCTCCTCGTCGGCGCCAATTATGACGAAGCCTGCGAACAGGCACTGGTTCGAGCCCGCGAGCAAGGGTTGACGTTTGTGCACGCCTTTGATGATGACGCCATCATCGCGGGGCAGGGAACACTCGGCCTTGAATTGCTGCAGCAACAACCGGATATTGCGGCCGTCGTGGTGCCCGTCGGAGGAGGCGGGTTGATCGGCGGCATTTCCTGCGCCATCAAACAGACAAACCCGCGGATTCAGGTGTTTGGGGTGCAGCCGGCACGTCTGCCCTCGATGAAAGTCGCTGTGGCTGAAGGAAAACCGGTCACCATTCATGCCTCTGCGACTATCGCCGATGGAATTGCCGTCCGCCGGGCAGGAGAGCTCACCTTACCCCTGGTCCAGAAGTATGTCGATGAAATTGTCACCGTGGACGAGGAGGAGATTGCCAATGCGATTCTCCTTCTCCTCGAACGCGAGAAGACTCTGGCTGAGGGTGCCGGAGCTGCGGCACTGGCTGCTCTCTTGAATCGTAAGCTGCCTCTGGTGAACAAGAAAGTTGCCATCCTGGTAGGCGGAGGAAACATTGACGTAACGCTGCTTTCACGAATCATCGAACGTGGGTTAGTGAAAGACGGTCGGCTCGTGCGTTTGAGGGTCCACCTCCCCGATTACCCTGGAGCGCTGCACCGGCTGACCGGAATTCTTGCCCAGCACCGCGCCAATATTGTGGAAACCTCCTACGACCGCGCCTACTACGGAGTGAACCTGGGCGAGACCGCCATCGATATCACGATGGAAACAAAAGGCCCGGATCATATTG
>JBPYDQ010001199.1:0-2477 GCA_051986135.1 Terriglobales bacterium
ACGAACGCCCACCAAATGTATCAATCGGCGTGCTCTCTTCTGGGAAGAGGTAGTAGGTGCCCATGTTGGGTGCAACAATGTAAATGTTATTGTCGAGTGCCCGTGCCCGGCTTTGAATCTCGAAATATTCGTTTCCCGTGGCGGGGTGAGGATAGGATGCGCGGTACACCACTTCGGCGCCATTCAGGGCGAGTGCCCGTGCATTCTCCGGATAAGAGCCTTCGTTGGCCATCATAATTCCCAACCGCCCGATCTCAGTATCGACCACTGGCCAGAATGCCTGTAAGGTGCGTCCGTATTTCTCGACCCACCAGTCATAGATGTCATGCGGGCACATCGAGTGCTCGACGGGAAACAGCGGTGATACTTTGTAGTGCTGCAGAATGACGTTGCCCTTTGGATCGAGGATGAAACCCACATTGAAGAATCGATCCTTCCAGTCGGGGTGTCGTGCCTTGGCTTGGGCAATGACGTAAGTATCGTATTCGCGAGCGAGCTGGCCGAGGAGCTCAGTCTCCTCGCCGGGAATGTCGATAGCACTCTCACGAGCAAACTGCGCATGATCGATATCCAAAACTTCGTCGTTGAAACCTTGCAGTGCTCCTTCGGGAATGGCGGTCAACCGCACCGGTAGATCGAGGCTGGAAAGCCAAGCCGCCGCCTTGATAAGGTGCCTCAGGTGCTCCAGGTTGGCGCGAATATCCGCGCGTCTCCGTATTCCGCGCACGGTGGGGATGAGACCCACTGCGGTGTAGGGTTTTATAGGGGGCATGGATGTTCTCCTCGGTCCTCTTCGGTCGGCGGTGTGTCGTTTGTTGCTTTGGACTCAGCTCGTTGCGGGCAAGCCTGCCAAGGCCATTGCGATTTCTTCCGCCGGATAATCGTAATTCTGCAGTTTTTCGGCCTGATAGTCGATGTAGGACTGCATGTCGAAATGTCCATGTCCGCAAAGATTGAAGAGGATGGTCTGCTGCTTGCCCTCTTCTTTGGCGCGCAGGGCTTCGCGAAAAACTCCTGCAATGGCGTGGTTTGCTTCGGGTGCCGGAAGGATGCCCTCGGCGCGGGCGAATTGAATCCCAGCGGCAAAAGCGTCGAGTTGTTGCACTGCGATGGCTTCCACCAGTCCGAGATCTTTCACATGCGATACGAGCGGAGCCATCCCGTGGTACCGCAATCCGCCCGCGTGGATTCCGGGCGGAATGAACGTACTGCCCAGCGTGAACATCTTGACAAGCGGAGTCAGATGTCCCGTGTCGCCGAAATCGTAGGTGAATTTGCCCTTGGTCAGGCTTGGGCAAGCCGCAGGTTCCACGGCCATCACCCTCGCGTTGCTTTGACCCTTGATCTTTCGCTTCAGGTAGGGCATCACCA
This sequence comes from Terriglobales bacterium, assembly GCA_051986135.1. GTDB lineage: Bacteria > Acidobacteriota > Terriglobia > Terriglobales > Acidobacteriaceae > Gp1-AA122. Next base: position 1,372 of record JBPYDQ010001199.1, read on the forward strand.
GACCGGCGAAATTTGACCCGCCGCCTGTGCAACCCACAATTACATCTGCCTCGTCGCCGGCGAGGCTCATTTGCTCCATTGCTTCCAGACCAATTACGGTCTGGTGCAGCAGGACATGATTCAAAACGCTGCCCAGCGCGTATTTGGTTTGTGGGTCTTTCGCAGCAACTTCGACTGCCTCAGAAATCGCGATGCCTAGCGATCCGTTGGAATGCGGGTTTTCAGCCAGGACCCCACGACCCACCTCCGTCGTCTCACTCGGGCTGGCGGCGACAGATGCCCCGAAACCTTTCATCAGCGCGCGCCTGTAGGGTTTCTGATCGTAGCTGATGCGCACCATGAAGACCGTGCATTCCAGACCGAAGAACGCACAAGCCATGGCCAAGGATGATCCCCACTGGCCTGCTCCGGTTTCCGTCGACAATCGCTTCGTGCCGTCCTTCTTGTTGTAATAGGCCTGGGCTACAGCAGTGTTCGGTTTGTGCGAACCGGCTGGGCTCACGCCTTCGTATTTGTAATAGATCTTCGCGGGTGTATCCAGAACCTTCTCCAGACGACGCGCTCGAAACAGCGGCGTAGGACGCCATTGAGCATAGACCTGCCGCACCTCTTCCGGGATCTCGATCTCAGATTCGGAGCTTACTTCCTGGAGAGTCAGGCTGGGTGGAAACAGGGGCGCGAGGTCGTCCGGCCCGATGGGCTTCAGGGTGCCCGGGTGCAGAACAGGCGCCAGCGGCTTCGGGAGGTCCGGCAGGATGTTGTACCAGGTTTGCGGAATACGGCTGGGCGGCAGGTTGTACTGGATCGGGTGCATGCGGAACATTTTACTGCGGCGCCGTCCCCCCGAGTAGAGGAGAACGCCACAAGCGGTCGAAGCCCGACCGCCGCTTGGCAGAGCGATCGGTCAGCAATACCGGAGCGTTCTGGAATCGGCCGGCCTGGCACCGCCTTCCATCAATCTGCGGCTGTCGGCGATCCGCAAGCTGGCCACAGAAGCGGCCGAAAACGATTTCCTCGATCGCAGCGTGGCCCAGGGGATCGTGTCCCTCAAGGGTTGTGCACCAATCCGGCAACAGGGCAGGGAACAGGCGCGCGACCTGCTCGCT
>JBPYDQ010001200.1:0-3318 GCA_051986135.1 Terriglobales bacterium
CAGAGACTATGCCAAGACCCTCGTGAACCAGCTCAAGCGCGACGGCGTAATCAGAAAGAAGTAAAACGAGACTCTAGTGGCGAAGCACCAGCGTGCTGGCGATCATGTCGTGCAGCGCCTGACGCCGCTCGGTAAAACCCGCCATAATAAAGCCGATTCCGAGGGGAATCAGCCCGGTGACAATCTTGGCGAAAAAGCGCCCCGTGGCACGGCCAAACGCGACTCGATGTCCCGCTAAGTCAGTCACATAAATCCCCAGGGCCTGTTTTCCCCAGGTCGCCTGTTTCTCGCCGCTCTCGAGATACGCGAAATAGAGCCACTTGGCCACCTCGGCAATCGCGGCCATGGCGAGTAGCAGGCTCAATAAAGGCATAATCTGTGCCGGGTCAATCCGTTCGGCGTGCCCGCGGGGCAGGGTTTCAACCATCGCTACGCCGCCCATCAGAAAGAAGAAAGGAACGAACAGGACCGTGACGGCGAAGCCGATAATGGCGGAATCCAACAAATAGGCCGCAAAGCGCAGCCAGAATCCCGCAAAGGTTACATTGGACGCGTAAGCGATTGCGCCAACCCCCGCGTGCGGGGACACGGTTCCCGCAGACGGGTCGAGGACTGCAGCCGTCCTGGTTAGCTGTGTGCCGCAGGACTGGCAGAACACGGCGTCCCCGGCGAGTACCGCACCACACTTGGAACAGTACAAAGTGACCCTCCTGCGATCGGGGGAAAACATTCCCAACGGTCGTTATCGTCCAGCAAGTCCGGTTCGTCAGGGGAAAGCTTTATTCACAACCCTCCTGTTGGAATTGCTCGAGCCGCCTGTGCGCCTCCGGATTCCCCTTGCGGGCCGCTGCGGCCAGAAGGATCCGCGTCTGGTCACAGTTTTTTGGGACTCCCCTGCCATGCCAGTACAAATCCGCCAGCGCGATTTCGGCGGAAGGGTTCCCCTTCTCGACGGAGATCCAAAGCAACTGGACGGCATCGGCTGTACCGACGCCGGAATTTGCTCGGAGCAGCTGTTCTGCCTGCAAATATTCTGACTGGCCGGGGTCCCGCAGGGTCGCCGAGGTACCGGGAGAGGAATTGGTCGTGGGAAGTGAATGCGAAGGCGGAGGGTCGGCTGCCGACGGTGGAGTCGAATCCGCAGGCGGCTGCTCCTGAATCGCGTGTTCGCTGGACGCGAGACCAGAGGGAGCGGAAGGTGGGTCAGGGGCAGGTGCCGCAGGTTTCGGGGGCTCGGATGGGTGAACTGAAACCGTCGCATTCGCAGACGACTGCGACGTTACTTCGGACCTGCCGCCCATCCTTTCGCCGAGCCAGATCAGGCCCTGGCCAGCTTCACGGTGAAAAACGTAAATGCCCACCGTAAGGGCAAGGATGAACATGATTGAAATTGCGCTCGACAGGGTGAGCTCTTCCGTCCACGGCAAGCGGTGCTCCGCGGCCTGTCCGCCCCGAACCGGCGAGCGCTGGCGAGGAGCGTTTGCCGTCCCTGAGGAAACTCCGGCCGGCTGCATCAAGATGGAGGAAATATCGGGCAGTTTCAGGTTAGGGTCGCGGTCAGGGGCCTCAGAGTCTTCGGGCGCCTCGGCCTCGAAGGTCGGTGACGAACCGTCCGGCATGCGCCACCTGCGTTCGATCATGAAGGAAACTGAACTCGCCGCGGTCGCCGGGTCATCTTCCTGCGCGGACCGGGGAAAGGCTGGCTCGGTGTTTTCCTCGGAAACGGCAGGGTGCTCGGCAGCTTCCGGCGGAAAGGCAACGTCTTCCTCCTGGGCCGAGCGCTTGTCGTCTGGCAGTTGGGTCGGCGACTGGTCTTCGCTCGATTGCGGCGGTAGCGCAGCCAGCGCCTTTTTGGCTTCCGATAAGGACGGCTCTTCCTTCTTCGGAGGAACCGGGCGCGGCGGGGCGGTGCGCATTTCCACGCGCAACTCCTCCATCGTAGGGGCCGGAGGATGCGGGATCGGCGCGTCTTGCTCATGCGTCGATGGTTCGTCGGAACGGAGCAACCATTCATCGATCTTGTCGCGGTCGCTCGCGGGAAGCTGGACGAATTTCACGCCGGCGATCCGGCCATTCTCTTCGGCCCAATCGACCACACCCTCGCCTTCAATGCGCGTAAATTCATCCAGAGAAAAGACAAAGGAGATTTGCTGACCGGCGCGTAATGGGAGCATGGCGCGCATGGCGAAACCATCCTCGGAAAGGTCGCGCATCATCCCGCCGTTGGCGGAAGGCAGCTCAACGTAGACAAGGCTTAACGGCTTCTTTCGCAGCTTTTTTCGTCGTTCGGCGTCTACCGTCATGGCGGATTCGGACGACTGCATTTTATCGCGTCCGCCGGGATTTTAGGTAGAAAGGAATGTTGCAAATAGTGCAAATAGTGCACGTCACGCGGGAAGGGAGTCATGTAACCAGCTCAAACATCCCGGGGCGTGCATCAAGACCGATCTTGTAATGTTGATGTCGCGGCAACGTATCGGTGGTAAGATTTGAGTGGTTTATCCCGCCCGGAACCACCTCGGCAAACAGAGTCGTACTCATCGAATTTCTCGGCAAGGAGACCGGTCATGCGTTGGACACCCGGCGGAACCAGTGACGACATAGAGGATCGCCGCGATCAATCCGGCGGCGGAGGAGGCGGGTTCGGGTTCGGCGGTATGCGGCTGGGCCTGGGCGGGCTGGTGATCTTGTTTGTGCTGAGTCTCATCTTTAAGCAAAACTTCTTTGCGCTGTTGGGCGGAGGCGGAGCGCCCCCGACCGGCTCGACGGTCGCTGGGCCGCCTGACACGGCGAGAGACGAAGCGGAGAAGCCGCTGGTGCAGTTTGTTTCTTTCGTGCTCGACGACAACCAGAAGACGTGGGAGCAGCTCTTGCCGCAGCAGGCAGGGGTGCCTTATCGCCACGCGAAGCTCGTGCTCTTTCGCAATTCCACCGCATCGGGGTGCGGCGGAGCAGAGTCGGCAACAGGCCCGTTTTATTGCCCGGCCGACGAGAAGGTCTATATCGATCTAGGTTTTTACGATGAGTTGAAGCGGCGCTTTGGCGCACCCGGAGAATTCGCGCAGGCTTATGTGCTCGCCCACGAGATGGGGCATCACATCCAGAAGATAACCGGGGTTGAGCGCCAGGTCCGGCAATTGCAGCAAAGCAGTCCCCAGTCGGGCAATCGACTCTCGGTGATGATGGAATTGCAGGCCGACTGCCTGGCAGGAGTTTGGGCGCATTCCACTCAGCAGCGCGGCCTGCTGGAACGTGGCGACGTGGAATCCGCGTTGGGAGCGGCTGCCGCGGTGGGCGACGATCACATCCAGAAGATGA
>JBPYDQ010001201.1:0-2811 GCA_051986135.1 Terriglobales bacterium
CGCGAAGCTGCGCGCTATCGGCCGGCACGCGACCGCTTCAAGATTTACATCCTCGACGAAGCCCACCAGATCACCGACGCCGCTTTCAACGCGCTGCTGAAAACGCTGGAAGAGCCGACCGATCATATCGTGTTCATGCTGGCGACCACTCAGCCGGAGGACATCCCGCAGACGATCCGCTCGCGCTGCCAGCACTTCAGCTTCCGTGCCGTGAAATTTGACGACATTGTCGCTCAGCTTCGCGACCTGGTCTCGCGCGAAAATATCGCAGCCGACGATGATGCTCTGGCGATGTTAGCCGAGGCCGGCGACGGTTCCATGCGCGACGCTCTTTCGATTCTCGATCAGGGGATAGCGTCGGCAACCGGTAAGCTGACAGCCGACTCGGTTCGTGATCTGGTCGGTGCCGCTCCCGCACAGGTCCTCGAGCAGGTCATGCAGGCCGTCTCGGAATCGAAGAGCGAAGAGATTCTTCGCCTGGTAGACCATCTGGTCAGTGAAGGGCACAGTCCCGTGCACTTTGCGCGGCAGATGGTGCGATTCCTGCGCAACGCCACGGTTGCCAGAATCGCCGGGAAGGATTCTGCTCTCCTGCAAATTTCCAAGGAAGAGCGCGAACGGGTTGCGCGGGTGGCGGAGTTGTTTGGCGAGGAAGATCTGACTCGCCACCTGCAGATCATGCTGCGCACTCATGGGGAGCTTGGATACAGGCAGGAACAGCGATTCCATCTGGAGCTTGGCTTGTTGAAGATGGCGCATGCGCAAAAATTGCTGCCCATCGAGCAATTATTGAGCGATGTTTCTGGCGCGCCGACCGCTGGCCGACAAACGCCGGCAAGACCCTCGGTGGTCAGCAATCAGCCGCCTGGGGCAGGACGCGCGGAGCAGTCCGGACGGCCAGACTACATCAGTCCTTTTGCCGCGGATTCTGCCCGGAAACGCACTCCGCGCCAGGAAGACGCGGGTTCCGCACCTCCGTCATCCGTTCCGCGCATCGTAGCCGAAGGGAGCCAGTCAGAGCCGGTGATCATGGGTGCGGCTGCTCCTCGGCTCGCGTCGCTCTTGCAACCTGAGACAATTTCGAATCATCGGGAAGCGGGCCCGTCCGATGCGGCGGGGGCGGCCGTGGCCCAAGCTCCCGAGCGTCAGAGGGAATTGGCGGAGCCGACAAGCAATCAGACTCCGCCGGACGAGACTAGTGGGCTCCGTAATGCTGTGCTTCAGGCGCTCTCCGACAACGGGCAGAATTTCCTGGTCTCCCTTCTTTCTGGTGGGCAGTGGAGTGTTGAAGGGAACGAACTGGTCATCAGGATCGCGGAATCACAGACTGTTCTTGATATGTCGCTCGGCAGTGAAGCGAAGCGGCTGGCCATCGCTTCCGCCAGCGCTGTCCTGGGCCGAGCCGTTAAGCTGAAGGTGATTCCGGGAGTAGCAGTTCCGCCGCAAGAGAAAGCGAACGGCGGAGCTCCGCGACCGTCCGGTGCAGGTGGCCGCGGCCGTGCCGAGCAGGATCCGATCGTACGCCGGATGAAAGAGAAGTTCGGGGCGGAGATCCGGACGGTGATTGATTACCGCGATAAGCGATAGCGCAGACTTCCAGGGTTTCAGGGTTGGAAGGGGCTCAAAGCACGACTTTGCGCGCTGGTTTGAGCGGAAGTGTTGAAATTGGGAAAGCTGAGGTGCTATGGGCGGGTTCAATTTGCAGGATCTGATGTCCAAAGCCAAGGCGCAGTACGAATCGTTGCAGAAGAAAATGCAGGAGACGATAGTCGAAGCCTCTGCCGGAGGAGGCGCCATCACGGTGAAGATGGACGGCCGCAAGCAGCTGCTGAGCTTGCGTATCGATCCGGAAGCGCTGAAATCCGGCGACCTCGAGATGCTCCAGGACCTTGTTTTGGCGGCAGTGAACGAGGCGGGCCGCAAAATCGATGCGCAGATGCAGTCGACCGTGGGGGGCATGCTGGGCGGTCTGGGGATTCCCGGACTCTGAGAGGAAAGAATCGTTGCCAGGTCGCCTGCTTATTTATCCTATCCCGACGCCAGTTGCGTCTGGGATGATCCAGGAGCAAACGAGGCCAAGAGTGATCGTTCTGACGAAGAGTCTTACGCGTAGCTAAAATATTCTTCTGATGTCCAAGTTTGCTGAACCCATGTCGCGTCTGATCGACGAGCTCAAGAAGCTCCCGGGCATCGGGGCCAAGAGCGCGCAGAGGCTCGCATTTCACATTCTTCGTTCCAGCGACCAGGATGCGGAGGCGCTGGCAGCCGCCGTCCGCGATGTCAAAGCCAAGTTGCGCCTCTGCTCGGTGTGTAACAACATTACCGATGTCGATCCGTGTGCCTACTGCGCGAGCCCCACGCGGAACCAGCGCCTGGTCTGTGTGGTCGAGGAGCCTACAAACATTGCGGCCATTGAGAAGACCAAACATTTCAACGGAGTCTTTCACGTCCTGCATGGGGCAATTTCTCCATTACATGGAGTAGGCCCGGATCAGCTGCGCATTTCGAATCTGATTTCACGGGTGGATGCCGGTAATGTCGATGAAGTGATACTGGCGACCAATCCGACCGTGGAAGGCGAAGCGACAGCCGTTTATCTTGCTCAGCAGCTGAAGCGCTCGGGTGTAAAGGTTACCCGCATTGCTATGGGAATTCCGGTCGGCAGTGACATCGAGTACACCGATGAGATCACCATGCTCAAGGCTATCGAGGGGCGCCGGGACGTTTGATGGATTTTCCAATCAGTTGCTGGCCAGGGCGGAAACAAATTCTCTGGCATGGGCAAGTTCGGGCCGGGTCGAGTCCCCGCCG
>JBPYDQ010001202.1:0-4331 GCA_051986135.1 Terriglobales bacterium
AAAAAACGCTAACTCAAAACCGAAATCCCGGCTAACCGACGGCTTCTCGATAGGCGCGTTCTGTTTTTCTATCTCTTCCTCTAGCCGCGTAATCTGGTCATCAATAAATCAATCCGCTCGGAAACCATCGACGCCGCGGACTCAGCCCGGTAAGGCTTCCACCCAGTTATGGAATCTTCCGAGGCAGTTGTCCCGGGGCAAATCCGCCGACGTTTTGCGGTTCTCCTGGACCTTCAAGCGTGGCGGTAAGCATTGCCTGCCCTGTCCCAGGTTGTCGCGGGCCACTCGTCGCAATTGAATATTGACCATCCATCGGGCGCGGCAGGGGATATCGCCAAGCAAGCGACCAAAGTAAAGGCAAGGCAGGAGAGAATGATCACAGAACGCACGCAAACTCCTTCAAAAACTATTGAAGATACCAGGGGGGCTGCCTCTCCTAGACGCCGCCTAAGACTTTCGGTGATGCTAGATTTTAAGAGCGGGAAACGAGCCTAACGGAACAAAACCGGAGATCAGGTACTCGCCACGTTGGGCAACTTCAATGTGATCGCGAGTCGTCTCGCTCACGAGGCACATCATCTCATCGGCCTGGCGGATGACGTCGCGGGGCGTCTTGGCATCCTACGGGTAGGTGGCAAGACCAACGCTGGCTTTTACCGTCAGGTTCAATCCTGCTCTACAGAACGGTGTGCCGCGCCGGTTGTCACCGAAACGCTTTGCCCCGTCATGAAAAATCGTGACCTCTTGAACTTCCCGTTTGCCAGCAACGGTGCCCTCTTCATGCCCCTCCTCGAGGCGCGGAAGAAGATGCGCTGAATATAAGCGGCGTCTCTCCGGCGAGCGATAGTTGGTAAGCAACGAACCGGTTAAGCCACGGCTGACAGGCGCATATTCAGGCTACGAGAGGCCCGCTCGGCGGCGGATTTTTGCCGACAATAATCTTGTGTTCGCCTATCATAGCTAGCGGATGGGCGAGTTTAGGAGTTACGAGTGGCATCGTTTGGGGATGGCCTGAAGAGGGAGCGGGAGAATAAGAAGATCACTCTCGATCAGGTCGCCGTCGCTACAAAAATCAGCGTGCGGATGTTGCGCGCGCTCGAAGAAGAGAAGTTCGATCAGCTTCCTGGCGGAATCTTCAATAAGGGATTTGTGCGCGCTTATGCCCGTCACCTTGGGCTCGACGCGGAGCAAGCCGTCACCGACTACCTCGCCGCTTCCACCCCTGCGCCTCAGCCAGAGGATTTGGAGCTGCGCGCCATGGCGGAGCAGAACGATAAGAAGCGTCAGCGACAAGCCCGCCTGGGCAAGAACATGTCCTGGGGATGGGCCACTGTACTCCTGCTCATCGCCCTGGGATTTTCGATCTGGAGCGTTCGTTCCGAGCGCGCGGCTGAGAGCGGAAAAACCCCGAGCGAGCGCTCGGCTCAGGCGCCCATTGTGCCGGCACCGGTGAAATCGAATTCGCCTCTTGAATCTCCAGCCAGTCGAATAGGCAAAGATGCTCCGCCTGACTATGCGCCTGCGTCCAGATCGGAGAAGCCACCATCTCGCTCCCTGACCGGGACGGGTGGGTTCACCGTTCGCCTGACTGCAGCAGACGATTCGTGGCTCTCCATCATGGCTGACGGAAAAACGGTCTTCCGCGGCACTCTCCTCGCCCCCCATGAGCAGTTAATCCACGCCAATAGTTCGATCTTCATCAGAGCCGGGAACTTGGGGGGACTGGATATAGACTTCAATGGCATGCGGCTGGCGTCTCAAGGAAAGCACGGGGAAGCTAAGACTCTTATCTTTGATAGCAGCGGCCTCAGGCCATATTCCAAACAGCGCCGATAGATGCGTGTAAGGGCCATTCGATCGATATCAGTGTTCATTCTGTCGACCGCTGACTCGAGGCCGGTGGCCAGTGACAACCATTTTTCTATGCCAATGAGCCTTCCAGCGCTTAACCTAAATTTTCTACCATTCGCCCCCGCTTTGATACTGTCTACTTAGCTAACATACGTGTTAACTGTAACTTAGAGCTGGTTGTCCTCAAGAATCCGGTTGCGCGGCGGGGGGTTGTCTGGTACCTTGAGTACGACCTCTGGGATATCGTTCTGGGTCGTTTTTGTCTGACCTCCCGTTTAGACCTGACGCCCAACTCATTCAAGGAGAGCATGGCTTTGCCCACCAAAAATCGCTTTCTTTTTACCTCTGAGTCGGTCACCGAAGGCCATCCTGACAAAATTGCTGACCGGATTTCTGACGCAGTCCTGGATGCTTGCCTGTGTGAAGATCCGATGAGCCGTGTGGCGTGCGAGACCCTTACCTGCACCGGCCTTATCGTCATTGCGGGCGAAATTTCAACCAAAGCCTATGTCGACTTTCAGACGCTGGTGCGTGGCACGATCTCATCGATTGGCTACGACAATGCTCTGTATGGGTTCGACGCCAACACCTGTGCGGTGATTTCCAGCATCAACAAGCAGTCCGGCGATATCGCCCTGGGCGTGGACACGGGCGGCGCCGGCGACCAAGGCATGATGTTCGGTTATGCCTGCAACGAAACACCGGAACTGATGCCGACTCCCATTCTGTTGGCCCATAAGCTGACTATGCGGCTGGCAGAAGTCCGAAAGCACGGCAAACTTCCTTATCTCCGTCCCGATGGAAAATCCCAAGTTACAGTCGAGTACGACGAACACCACAAGCCGGTGCGGGTAGACGCAGTTGTCATTTCAACTCAGCACGCCGAAACGGTTACGAATGACGAACTCCGCGCCGATATCCTGAAATATGTCATCCAAGCTGTCGTTCCGGCGCACCTGCTCGATGCCGATACCAAGTACCACATCAATCCCACCGGGCGGTTTGTGATTGGCGGCCCCATGGGCGACACGGGGCTGACGGGCCGGAAAATCATCGTGGACACCTATGGCGGCATGGGACGGCATGGGGGCGGTGCATTCAGCGGCAAGGATCCGACCAAGGTTGACCGCTCGGCTGCCTACATGGCTCGACACATTGCCAAGAACGTAGTGGCTGCCGGGTTGGCGGAGCGATGCGAAGTCCAGCTGGCCTATGCGATTGGTGTGGCCGAACCTGTCAGCATTCTAGTACAGACCTTCGGAACCGAGAGGGTCGACCCGGCGGTCATTCCCGATCTGATCAGGACCCACTTCAAGTTGACGCCGAAAGGGATTATCGAGTCGCTGAATCTGCGCCGGCCGATTTACGCAAAAACGGCCGCCTACGGTCACTTCGGCCGCCACGACCCGGATTTCACCTGGGAAGCGATCGATAAGGCGTCCAAACTGGCAAGCGATGCGGGCTTGAAACACGACCCCGCTGCACACGCTCACACAGCAAAGAAATAACCTAGCTATTGGAAAACGCAAACCTCAACCGAACGATCTAAGCGCCGAAGGAGAGGTATGTCAACGACCGCAGCTACTCAAGTCAATTGCGATGTCAAGAATATGGAACTGGCGGATCTGGGCAAGAAACGCATTGATTGGGCCAACCAATCGATGAGTGTGCTCGAGATCATTCGTCAGGAATTCATCAAGAAACAGCCATTGCAAGGCGTGCGTATCGCCGCCTGCCTGCATGTCACCGCCGAAACGGCTAACCTGGCCATTTGTCTGCGCGATGGTGGCGCGGATGTCGTGCTGTGCGCTTCTAATCCGCTCTCCACGCAGGATGACGTTGCCGCCTGCCTGGTGCGCGATTATGGCATCTCGGTGTTCGCCATCAAGGGCGAGGATCACGAGACCTATTACAACCATATTCTCGCTGCCATCGACCATCGCCCCAACATCACGATGGACGACGGCGCGGACCTGGTCAGCGTGCTGCATACCAAACGCACCGATGCGCTGGATGGCGTGATCGGCGGAACAGAAGAGACCACCACCGGCGTCATCCGTCTTCGGGCGATGGCGAAGGGGGGCGTGCTGCGCTACCCCATCCTAGCCGTGAACGATGCCGATACCAAGCACTTGTTCGACAACCGCTACGGCACAGGGCAGTCGACGATCGACGGCATTATTCGCGCGACGAACTTCCTGCTTGCGGGATCGAAGTTCATCGTTGCCGGCTACGGCTGGTGCGGACGCGGACTTGCCAGCCGCGCGCGGGGGGCGGGCGCTGAGGTCATCATCACGGAAGTCGATCCCACGAAGGCGCTCGAAGCCGTGATGGATGGCTTCCAGGTGATGGCGATGGCAGAAGCGGCGAAGATCGGCGATGTGTTCTGCACGGTGACGGGAAACAAGAACGTCATCACCAAGGAGCACTTTGAAGTCATGAAAGATGGGGCGATCGTTTCGAACTCCGGGCACTTCAAT
>JBPYDQ010001203.1:0-5562 GCA_051986135.1 Terriglobales bacterium
GCTCCAGATGCGGGAAAACCAGACCCACAACAAGCGGTCCCACAAGGTCAATTTCGGACGTTTTCTCGCGGCCAGCTGAAGGACGCTGATCTGGTGGCGCGGAGCCAGGTTCTCCAGTTCGAGGGTGCAGCTCGTGAATCGAGGATCGAGGACAGAGTGGCGAAGAGTGTCTGGACAGAAATCAACATCGGAAGGGAGAATTATGAAATAACTATAACTCTCATCTCCTCAGACATTTCGAGGTTTTCGAGAAGCACAAACGAGAACGATCAGCATCGTCCGTGCGGTGGCCCTCTTATCCACAGTAGGCGGAAACAGCGTATACTGAAAGCACTTAACCTCGAAGACGATGTCACTCAAGCAGTCTGCGCCTTCGCGATTGAGAGATCGAAAGGCGTGTTTCTTGCAGCAGCGGGTTCTCCTTTCAATTCGCAGGCGCTGGGCCGCAACCAACACAACAATTGGGTCGCACACCTGGCTGCGGGCGAATGAAGCTAGTCTCAGGAGTTCTACATGTCCACACTGAATGCCGACAAGTCCAGATATAACCGAGAAGATCGCTCGGCGGCAGCGAACCCGCGAACTGCTGAAGCGGGCGGCAGCGGAGCCGAGATCGGTGGATCCTTCAGCCCGCGCCAAGCGACGGTCGCTGTCGGCATGAACACCCCGCTGCTGGCGTTACCGCTCTCCGCGCCAACTCCCGGTGCAGTCAAAAAGAAGCGAGTGCTGCTGATCGACACTTCGCATGAGAAGCGCGATTTGCGTGCTGAGGTCCTTCGGAAGCTCGGGATGGACGTCGATTGCGCCGCCGACATCGCGGAAGCCCGCTCATGGTGGAGACCCACCCTATACGATCTCGTGTTGATCAATATGGAAAAGGGACAGGGCCACCGCGACAGGTTTTGTGATGACCTTCGCACCGCGACACCACCACAGCGATTGGCCTTCCTGGTTGGCCACCCAGAATATCTCGCGGATTCGCCCCACGCCGATGAAGAATTGGCGATGGAGAACGGGCACGAACAGGCCGCCATTGGTAGTGCAAAAGTCTCCATTCCTGCCGATCCGGGAGATTCGACTCAGCGCTGGGGTATTCTGGAGGCTTCGCGGCGAATCTCCGCAGTCCGTTCCGAATACATCGCTCGCAGCAGAGCGATGCGCGCCCTGCCTCCTCCGCCACGAGATTCTGAAGGACGACCCGCGAAACCAACTGCGACACCGACCAGCCTAGATGATTTACCGAGAGAGGAATTGCTATGAAGAACGTTTACGTTGGGAATCTGCCACACAGCACAACCGAAGCCGACTTGCGAAATCTCTTCGAGGCACACGGTGCGGTGGAAAAGATCACACTGGTAACCGACCGGGATACTGGCCGCTCCCGTGGGTTCGGGTTCGTGGAAATGACCAATGCCAGTGAAGCCGACAAGGCCATCGCGGCGCTGAACGGGACCGATCTGGGTGGACGGACGCTAACTATCAACGAGGCCAAACCCAAGTCGGAACGTCCCAGTGGTGGCGGCCGGCGTTTTGGCGGCGGAGGTGGTCGTGGGCGCGACGACTATCGCGGCCATCCACGGCAGCCGCGCGAACCGCGCTGGTAGTTTTCGAACCGAGTGCGTCCGGTCACGCAAGATGCTGGCCAGTGATGGACTGAAAATAGTTTGGGGGCAGGTATGCCAAGAGGACGATCAACATTTACAAAGCGCCAGAAGGAACACACACGGCAACAGAGACAACGGGACAAAGCAGAGCGCAGGAATCAACGAAAACAGGAGAAGGCTGTAGGAGGCCACGTGGACGAGATGGCTGAACTGCGCGAAGATGCTGCAGCACAGGCAGCGCTATTCAACATTGGTGTGGAGGAAACTGAAGCTGCGGAAGAGTCCACACCCGGTAGCCGCATCGGCAAGTGACTCGTGATTGCAAGTCCGGCGGAGCCTAATGCCCGCGGCGACCAAATTGACGGTACCGAAACGTCGGCCATAAGAGATGCGCATCGCGCTAACCTGGCGTAGGAGGGTGAGAGTGGCAGAAATTCGATTGCACGAAGGCGAATCCTTAGAGAATGCGCTGCGTCGATTCAAACGTAAAGTTCAGGCGGAAGACATCATTAAAGAAGTGAAACGTCACTCGTATTACTTAAAGCCTGGCGAAAGGCGCCGAGTGAAACAGGCTTTGGCGCGGAAGCGCGCACGGAAAAAGATTCGAAAAGAAGGTTCATTTGCCAAGGAGGCGCGTCGGGAATAATGCGTGATTCCGGACGGTAACCTGACGCTTCGAAGTTGCCGGAGCTTGACGCCCCGGCAAACACGATTTCGGATTCTACACAAACACTTCACCCGGCAAAGCGGTCAGGGTTCGCGAGGGTAGCGTGTTTTGAATCATTCGCCTCGGTCGCCCGGCGGTGGGCGTGTCAGTCTGCATACGTTCCATGTTTAACTTGAGAGTGCGTTCGATCTGGTGCAGTTCCAGCACCTCGGCTCCTGCCACCAAGGTCGAGGCGCGCCCTTTGAGCCCTGCTCTGCCTGTCCTACCGACTCGATGGATAAAGTCCTCCGCTATTTTGGGCACATCGTAGTTGATGACATGGGCCACGTCATCCACGTGCAGACCACGCGATGCGATATCGGTCGCCACCAGCACCTGGAAACGGCCTTCCTGAAACCCGCTCAAAGCTCCGTTACGCTGCGATTGCGAGCGATCGCCATGAATCATGGCAGCCGCAAAACCATCGCGTACAAGTTCCTTCGTCAGCCGCTCGGTGCCTCGCTTAGTGCGTGTGAAGATCAAAGTTTGGCCCTCTTCTCGATAAAGCAGCTGCCGGAGAACGTCGAGTTTCTCTCCCGGCCGCACTTCGTAGGCCCTGAGTTGTACGCTTTCGGCAGGCTTGAGCACCGAGCCTAGAGCCACCCGAACCGGATCGCGCATGTAGTCATTGATGAGGCGGGCAACGGACTGCTCCATCGTGGCAGAGAAACACAGCGTCTGGCGTTGCTTTGGCAGCGTCGACAAAATCCGCCGGATGGCCGGCAAGAATCCCATATCCAGCATCCGGTCCGCTTCGTCGAGTACGAGCATTTTGACCTGGCGCAAGTCAGCGAAGTTGCGCGTGACGAGATCCTGCAATCGTCCGGGAGTGGCAATTACCAATCCCAACCCGGCGCGCAGACTTTGGATTTGCGCCTTCTCGGAGACGCCACCGATGATGAGCGCAGCTCTGGGCATGGTTTTCGTGCGCAGTTGCTGGTATTGCTCGTGAACCTGCATCGCGAGTTCCCGCGTTGGCAGCAGCACTAGAGCGACCGTGTGACGCGCTGGCTCCCGGATCAAGGTCTCAACCAGGGGAATGAGAAACGCCAATGTCTTTCCAGTGCCCGTCTCCGCAGTCCCGATGACGTCGCGGCCTTCGAGAGCAGGCGGAATTGCACGTTCTTGGATGGGTGTGAGGTTGATGAATTGAGCTGCCGCTAGCTTCCGCTGTAGCGTAGAACACAGGGGCAGTTCCGAAAATGTGGTCATTCGAATTTGTTTCTTTCTTGAGGGGCTAGTTGTCGCGCACACTCTGACACAAAGTCTAGAGCCGCGATGCCGCTCACATTTGTCTTTTGGATTTCACGCAAATAAACGGCGGGCAAGAAAAGCGGAGATGAATCTGGTCTAGGAAGTGACCACCGCGTCACGAGCAAACCGTGGCAATAGCGTAAGCAACATTATAACAGAAAACTCGCCTTCCCGTTGAGCAAGCCACTTTGCTCTGATCCTCTCCTCGGTGCAGCACCCTGCCCGCTGGCGATTGAGGCGCAGAGCGAGAAGAATGACAATGACAAACACCTTCCGCGACAATCACAGAAGAGCTCTCGAAATCTCACGACGTTCCTCCAGCAAAGATGGTGGTCCCACCGGGCGGCTGGAGGCCGAGCTAAATACGAAGAAGGAGTACGGGTGGTGAGCAGTCGTGAACAGAAGATCGGAGGTGCATGTGAAAGCTCCGCAACTATGCGCTCCGGCTCACTGCGGCAAGCCTCGCTCAATAGCGTCGGCAGTTCAAGAACAACTGGGAAATGGTTAACACCTTGGAAAGCTGACGGCTGCCCGACGTCAACGTGCATCGCTGGGATGGTCTTGCAACAACCCTCGTGACCATGATGATGTTGCGAAGGGCACCGCATCGAGTTGCAGGACTCGATCGCCAGTTCTGTCGTAGCCATACCAACGCGAGTGCATCGTCGCGACGGCGAGGGTGAGTGCCGCGAGAAGGACTCACCTAGCCAACCACATCACGAATAGACTAACGATTGGCGAAGCAGGCTGAGGCGTATGACGGCTTGCTGCATGTCCTCAATATAAATATCCGAGAGAAGGATGTCATGAATGTCATTCTGCTAAAAGCGCTTATCGCGTTCGTGCCTGCGGGCATGCTCTGCGCTGGTTCGTTCATCTTGTTCTCAACCCGAAAAAGTGTGTGGTCTCTGCTACAGGTGGTGGGCGCCATGTGTTTCATGGTGGTCATTCTCGCCCACATTTGTGAGGCACTGCACCTGTTTCCTGCTATGCAATGGGGAATGGAGCACAGTGTCGGTCATTACATCGACCTATGGAGCGTCATTCTAGGACTCACGCTCTTTCCAGTAGGATATTTGCTGCATACGATTGCGAGGTGAGATTTCGACAAGCACCAAATCGCATGGCGTTTCGCAAACGAAGACGAATCATTACGCTCGCCAAATAAGAAATTAAGAAACAGACCGAGGGTCACTTGCGCGATGCCGCTAATGGTTCCGCCCACGATCCATATCCGGCTTTTTCAAGCCTCTCCGTTAAATGTCCACCAGGTGTTCCAACGAAGACCTCGACTCAATGGTTTGTGCTGCGCTGGCTTCCGCATGGAACCGGGTCATGGAAGGACGACTTCCGTCAGCAATGGAATTTCGGCTCTGAACGAGAATCTGTAAAAGTGCTCGATCTACACTGTTTTCTGAGAAGCGAGATTTTCAGTCATGTGTTCCACGGACGCTTTTGCCGAAAATGGGGCGAGATCCTCGCCTTCGCTGTGAGAATGACGCGCCGGGGATCCGTTGTGATACCCACACCGGAAATTCCCAATCGCAATCCCGGCACTTGGAAACTCGCACACAACGCGGGTTCCCACATTTCCGCAGCGACAACCTTTTCAGCGATGAAGATAAACCCCGCTAAAATCGTTTTTCGAGCACTTACTTTCCAGTTTTTCCCTCCTGAGTCGTTTTTGCCGAACACCCGGAGCTCGTCCTGTCCATCGATCGGTCGCAGTTAAAACTTGACGAATGCGAGCCAGCCAAGGTACATTCATGTTCGTTATGATGCGAATTGGCTGGAAGACAGGAGTGGTGCACACAGCTACAACATGGTGCATACCCAGCATCGTTCTTCTGGCAGTTGCATAATCGAGCTAAAGCAGAATTAAGAGCACTCAAACGAACCCACCGCCAGAAGAAAGGCGAGTGGGTTTTCGGCTTTTACTAGGAATATTTGACAGTTCACTCAAGGATGGTGCTGCCATGCTAGTCATGAAATTTGGAG
>JBPYDQ010001204.1:0-3540 GCA_051986135.1 Terriglobales bacterium
CCTGGGCCATGATGAAATACGGCACCCTATCGACGAGCGGTGACTGCTGACGGTATGCCAGTTGGTAGACACGCCGAAGGAATCTCGATCTCCCGGTTGATCGTCGCCCAGACAGCTAGGTGGGAACGCGCGGCTTATCGCTGCACTTGGGTTGAACCTTGGTCGTGAGTTGGTCGGTGGCAACAGAAGATTCACAGGCGAAGTGCGCCAAGTTTCCCTGGCCCACTGGACCCTTCCAATTGACTGGTGTTGCCGGTACCTCGTGTCCATCAAGTCCCTGAGAAGCGCGCCAGTCTTCCGTTTCCGTCTATTAACTTGTGAGTAAACTTTGGGCCGCAACTCAAAATCAAGTCCTTTGTTTTCTATGGTAAAGTTCCATATACAATGAGAGCAGCAGGTTTTCCAGACAAGCGGTACACATAGCGGGTCATTTCCGGAATGCGGCGGTTGAAAAACTAAAATAGAGAGAAGTTTGAGCATGTCCTCCAACGGATTCCATTCCAACGGTTCGCGGATTCACAACCTCCGCTCCCTATTCAGCGTCTTTTCCAGCGATCTTGCCATTGATCTGGGTACTGCCAACACGCTTGTCTACGCACGCGGCAAGGGCATTGTCGTCAACGAGCCCTCCATCGTCGCGATTAACAAGAACACCGGTGAGGTCGAGGCCGTCGGCAAGGAAGCGAAAGAGATGCTGGGACGCACGCCGGGAAATATCGTGGCCATTAAGCCGATGAAAGATGGCGTGATTGCCGACTTTAAAGTCACCGAAAAGATGTTGAACTACTTCATCCAGAAGGCGCACAACCGCAAGATGCTGGTGCACCCCCGCATCGTGATCGGCGTGCCTTCCGAGATTACGCAGGTGGAAAAGCGGGCTGTGATGGACTCTGCGTATCGCGCCAAGGCCAGCGAAGTGCACCTGGTGGAGCAGGCCATGGTAGCGGCGATCGGCGCGGGGCTACCGATTACCGAGCCTAGCGGCAACATGGTTGTCGACATTGGCGGCGGCACTACCGATATTGCGGTTATCTCTTTGAGCGGAATTGTTTACTCGCGTTCGGTGCGGATGGCTGGTAACCAGATGGATGAGGCCATCATGAACTATTTGAAGCGGAAATATAACCTGCTGATTGGCGAGCGCACCGCCGAACAGATCAAGATTGAAATTGGTTCCGGCTATCCTCTGGATAAACCGCTGACGATGGAAATCAAAGGCCGCAACCTGATTGAAGGCGTGCCGAAAACAATTACCGTGGATGACAGCGAAATTCGCGAATCGCTCAGCGAGTGTGTTTCCACGATCATGAACGCAATTCGCGTAGCGCTGGAACGTACGCCACCCGAGCTTTCCGCCGACATCAGCGATCGCGGCATCGTCCTGACCGGCGGTGGCGCGCTCTTGAAGAATCTGGACAAGCGCATTCGTGAGGAGACCGGGTTACCGGTTTCGATAGCCGATGATCCGCTCTGCAGCGTGGTGCTGGGCACGGGGAAAATGCTCAGCGATTTCAAGCTGCTGAGGAAGATCTCGATCGAGTAGTTTCTAGTTTCGGATCCCGCTGGAATCAAACAACCGCATCATGGTGAAGGCCATCGAAACCGGAAACTAGAAGCTGGAAACTCGAGTCATGGAAAACTTGATCACCCGCCACCGGAATGTAAGCATCCTGGTGGCTGTCTTATTTGCCCAGGTACTTGGGCTGGCCGTGCAGGTCAAGCGATCCGGCCAATCGGAAGAGACGCGCTTGATTCGCCTGTGGACGGTCAGCGCGGTCACCCCTTTCGAAAAGGCGCTGGTGTGGACGCAACACGGCCTGTCGGGGACCTGGCACAACTACCTATATCTACGGGGGGTACGCGCCGAGAATCGCCAACTCAAGCAGCAAATCGAGCAAATGCGCATCGACGAGGTACGCCTCTCGGAAGACGCCGAACAGGCACGCCGGCTGCAGCGTCTCTTGGCCTTCCAAGAGAAATTCATCGCCCGGACGGTGGCGGCCCAGGTGATCGGATCCAGCGGCAGCGAGCAATCTCGCTCGATCTACATCGACAAAGGTTCAGCGGACGGGGTCAAGACGGATCAAGCCGTGATAACCGCCGAAGGCATTGTCGGGAAGGTAATCGACGTAGAGCAGGATCACACCGCAAAGGTTCTACTGGTAAACGATGAGAGCAGCGGAGTAGGCGTCGTCCTTGAAAAGTCGCGCCTGCAAGGTATTTTGCGCGGCACTGCCTCGGGCGAACTCGTAGTGGAGAAGATTCTGAGCGACGAATCGGTCGAGCCAGGCGAGCGAGTGCTTACCAGCGGCGGCGACCAGATTTTTCCCAAGGGCCTTGATGTTGGTGTAATCACTAAGGCTATACCGGGCGCAGACTCATTCCTGAACATCCGCCTAAGACCGGCGACGAACTTGAGCAAACTGGAAGAGGTTCTCGTGGTCACCCAGGTGGACACGCGTCCACCCTCCCTCGCCGAGGCCGGAGGGCGCGTGCGCGCGGCCGACATTCTTGCTGAACGGCTGCCGTCGGTCCCGCCCAAACCGGCCGTTGACCCCGAGCACCCAGCCGGCGTAGTGGTTGGCAGCACTCCGCGAAATGTAACGGCAGGGAATCGGCCGACAGGTGGCGGCGAGTCTGCCCCGCCCACGGCCCGATCGCGACCAGCGGCGACTGGCGGGGAGAGCCCTTCCGCCCTTGTAGCCAAGTCCGCAACAAGCCCGAAGCCTCGGGCAGATGCCGGTCTCAATAATGCAGCCAGGAATTCTTCCCGTGCCGCCACCGGCGACACGGTGAAGCCGCCTGATAACCGATTACCAAATGGCGCTTCGACCGTCGTAAATGCCGCCAAGCCGGCGAGCGGTGCGGCCGTTCCAGCCTTGCCGCACACCCGAAAACCATCCTTGACTTCTAAGCCCCGGTCCGAGACGACGAACCCTGCTGCCCAGCCCGCCAATAAGAGCACCATTCCTGCCAAGTCTCCGCCGGGACAGGTGCCGCTGGAGGATAACCCCCAGTAGCGTGCCGGTTTACTACGATTCGCAGGAGCAGATTGAGGTCTACAGGTTCAGTTTCCCGACTGCGATCCTTATACCCTTGGCGGCGCTGTTCCTGCAGGCTTTTGTGCCGTTACGCTTCCCCTGGTTCGGCGTGTTTGATCTGCCCCTGCTGGTCGTGATTTTTTTTGCCATTGCCCGGCGCAGCCAGGTATCGGGCTTGTTAACCGGAGCGGTGATTGGGCTGCTTCAGGACTCACTTACGCACCAGCCGATCGGGCTGTATGGCATCGCAAAAACAGTGGTGGGATTCGGTGCCTCGTCGTTGGGTGCGAAGATAGATGTGGAGAACGTTGCCGCCCGCTTTCTCGGCACAGTATTTTTCTATCTGGTACACGAAATCATGTATTTCGTCGTCGCCCGGGGCATGGTACAGCTGGACTTGCATTGGAGCTGGTCGCATGAATCTCTAGCCAGCCTGGCCAATGGGTTTCTGGGCGTGATGCTTTTCGCGCTGCTCGATCGGCTGAAGCGAAGGGCGTGA
>JBPYDQ010001205.1:0-3420 GCA_051986135.1 Terriglobales bacterium
AGCGTGATGGCACCGGCAGTTTCTGCGCACAAGCCGCCGACGGGTCTCCACCCGCAAAGTCTATCTCGGAGTTTGTTTCCATTACATTCAACGATTCGGTCGTTGATAAGGACGAACGGGATCTAAAGAGGAACTCCCCCTGTTTGTAGGTTATCCACTCTTTAGGCGATGCAAAGTTTGCCGCTGACGCAATGGCTGTTCGAAACCTCGCCAGCAACGCCAACAATTCGCGGGAAACAATTTCTGCATCTCTAGACCGACCGGTCTACTCCAACGCAGGTGTGAGGCGAAATGCCTCGGGCGTTCAAGGAGGTAAACACCATGTCAGCATCTAAGGGCACTGCTCTTATCACTGGCGCTTCCACCGGAATCGGCGCAGTTTACGCCGATCGCTTTGCCAAGCGCGGTTACGACCTCATCCTTGTCGCTCGGAGCAAGGACAAGCTCTCTGAAGTTGCCGAGCGATTGAAGTCCACTGGCCGCAACATTGAGACAATGCCAGCAGACTTAACCAGGAAAGAAGACCTACAGCGTGTGTCGGAGCGGCTGAGCACCGATCCCAGAATCACGGCGCTCGTCAATGCGCGGGAAAGCTTCTCGATGCAAACATCGACGACCTCGAGTCGATGATTTATCTCAATGTCACCGCTTTGACGCGGCTGGCTCTTGCGGCTCTGCCTGGCTTCGTGGCGCGCAAGAACGGCCTCCTTATCAATATTGCTTCTATCGTTGCCCTTGCGCCGGAGCGCCTGAACGGCACCTACAGCGATACGAAGGCGTATGTCGTGAGCTTTACGCAAGCGCTGAAGAACGAGCTAGAAGACAAAGGCGAGCCGTGCAGGCTGTGTTGCCCGGCGCAACCGCAACACCCTTCTGGAAAAAGGCGGGTCGTCCAGTAGAGCAACTGCCTAGCGAGATAGTGATGACCTCTGAGGACATGGTGGACGCTTCCCTCGCCGGCCTGGACCAGCATGAATCGGTTACCATTCCATCCCTTCCTGACCCTGCGGACTGGGAGAAGTTCGAAGCGGCCCGCAAAGCCCTGGGGCCGAACCTTTCGCATCAGAAACCGGCGGTTCGTTATGGCATCCAGGGTTTGTCTCGCAAGCGAGGAACCTCTTATGTCTGACAAAGCAAAATCGACCCGTGCACACTTGATTGACGTGGGCCTCGACCTGATGCACCAACACGGGTACCAGGCCACCGGGGTGAAGGAGATTCTGAACGCAGCCGACGTGCCTAAGGGTTCGTTCTATCACCATTTCGGCAGCAAGGAGGACTTTGCTGCAGCTGCGCTGGAGAAGTACACGGCGCGTGCGGCGGAGCGCTCCGCGGCCTTCTTTAACGATTCGAAGATGCCGCCGCTGAAACGGCTGAAGCGTTACTTCAGCGATCTCGTAAAGGTTACTGGCCAGAGCGGACCGATTCCAGGATGCATGATGGGGCGTTTCACTTTGGAGATCGCGGGCGAGAGTCCGCAGTTGAGGAAACGCATCAGCACGTCGTTCGTGCGCTGGGAGCACAAAATCGCGATGGTCATCGAGCAGGCAGTCACGCAGAAAGAACTTCTCGCCGACACCGATCCTCAATCGCTGGCAGGTTTCGTGCTCAACAGTTGGGAGGGGGCGCTGTTACGTTCCCAGGCGGAAAAAAGCGACGCACCGCTTGAAACGTTCATGCATTACGTCTTTGACGAATTGCTCACGAAGAAACGGAAAAGTTAACGCGTCGACGGTCTATAGCATGTCCGTCCGACAGACAGTTTCAACGAAAGAAAAGCACATGTCTACCATCCACCTTCACCCAAACAGCAAGGTTAACGCCCGAGCAGTACGTCGCCGGGCTCACCGTCTTCGGGCCTGGCCGCTCGAAATTGTTTAACGACAGCGAGGACCCGGCGGACGCCTGTGGATACTCGGCGTCGATGCATCATTTTCTTCTATTATCGGTCGCCAAGATTTTTCAGAGCGACACAACGGCTCAACGCGCTCTTGGGCAGCGGTGTGAATGGCTATCGCCAGGTAATGTCGCCGGTGTAGCCTTCGTTGTTGCCACGATTGCCATTGTCGATCTGAACTATGGCTACTCCGTTGTTGGAGTTAGGATCGGCGGCCAGCGACTGTTTACCGTGCCCGTCAACCCCATTAAAACGAAAGTTCGCAGGATTGCGCGGTAACGGCTGGTTACAATCCAGACGACGCCACTGCGCTGGGTTACCGGAATCGGTAATCAAGCGACCCTGATCGCCCCTGATCTGCACCTCGGCACGGCCCTGCACTACAACCTCAAAGGTGCATTTACCGCTGCTGCCGCCGCCGGAGACGCGAGCGTTGATATATTGCGGCGCCGCGTTCCCGTAATTGCCCCAGCGACCCTGGTTTCCCCAGTTGCCGTTGTTGCCACTCCAGCCATTATTGTTCCAGCCGCCCTGATTGTTGCCCCAGCCTACATTGTTATTCCAGTTTCCGCTGTTGTTCCCCCAATTGTTATCCCGGTCATGATCACGATGCCCGGTGTCCCAGCCTTGATTGTTGCTCCAATTGGTGTTGCCACCCGTCCACATGATGTCGCCGGTGTAGCCTTCATTGTTGCCGCGATTGCCGTTATCAATTTGAATCACGGCCACGCCATTGTTCGAATTGGGGTCCGCTGCAAGGCTCTGACGTCCATGACCATCAACACCGGAAAACTTGAATCCCGTGGGGTTGTTGGGCAACGGCGCATTGCAATCTAGCCGTCGCCAGGTCGCAGGGTTCCCAGACTGCGTTACCACGCGGCCCTGGTTGCCGCGGATCTGCACTTCCGCGCGCCCCTGCACCACAACCTCAAAGGTGCACTTGCCGCCGTTTCCGTTCCCATTTCCGGAGATACGGGCATTGATCATCTGCGTCTGCGCTGCGGCAGGCGTCTGAGCAAGCGCCCACAACGCTCCCGCACCAACGATTGCAACTCTAGTCATCCAGTTCACATGCAACTCCTTGCCTCGAGTGGCAATCCACTCGGTTCGCTTTTTCACCGACTGACTTCGTTCTCCCCGCTCCCGAATAGCCGCAGGAAAGGAAATTTTTTCCTTTTAATTTGCTACCGGTTGGAAAACGCGCTTAGCTCCTGACGGAGTGGCGGGATAGAAAGATCGTGCCCATTAGCGTGTCTGAGTCAAAAAGAGATCCGAAAAACGGGGTTTGAGATCTCAGCTGTTGTAGAGGCCCACGGGAAATTCTAAACCCCCAGTCAAGGAATCCATGAGTGAAATGGCGACTTCACAGCGGTAGCCTGCCGCCGCCCACCGGGATTTCACCCGCAATCGCGATTGGATGGCTCTCTGGAATCGCATGGCTATTGTTCTACACAGCCGTTCCGATTCCAACCTGACCAAACCAGAATCTGGCTTGGGCCGCAAATGCTACAATCCGGCGCATG
>JBPYDQ010001206.1:0-36696 GCA_051986135.1 Terriglobales bacterium
GGTCGATATCATCCTGATTCGACGAATACACGACAAATTGCAGGTCGGGACTGAGCGACACGTCTTCGACTTCGAATGAGCCGGGAGTCAGCAGGACCGGCGTTCCGCCGCCAGCGGATAGCGAATAAAGATGGGTCCAGCCATCCTGTTCCCAGGGGAAGACGATCTTGTTATCCGCGGCCCAGAGCAGTTGGTTCTCAGCGGTAACTTTGCGGAATACGCTGCCCCGGCCCTCGCTGGCTTTCCAGATTTCGTGCCCGATGCCGGTACCCACATCGATCACCCGAATCGACCAAGGCATCCCTGTCCGCCTGGCCTTGAAGAGTAAGTCGTCCTGGGACGATGGGATGCGAAGGAACGCAACCTTCCGGCTGTCGGGCGACCAGACGGGATCCGAATCTTTGTCGGTGCTGGCATCCGGGTAGCTAAGGGTCTGCGCGGGGAAGGAGTAGATCCCGATGAATGCGTGATCCCCGCGGCCGCTCACGAAAGCGAGAAAGTTGCCGTCCGGAGACCAACGTAGCGTGCTGTTCTCTCCGCGGGCGTGAAACAACTGCTGGGGCTTCTCGCTGCCGTCCAGTTTCGCCAGCCAAATTTGCCCCTTAAGACGATAAGCGACCCGATTGCCTTCCGGGGATACAGCCGGAGAGTGGCCCTCGCCAATCTTTCGAGACTCCCCCTTCAAGCGAGAGACCCAAACATCCTGTTCCGCTCCTTCCAAGATTTTCGATGGATTGGGATACGGCTTCTCGCTGAATTCGAGATCCCCGCCCCGCGTGTAAACAATGGATTCGGCGTCCGGAGTAAAGACCAGTTCGCCGACATCCTGCCCATCATCTTCCGAGTACTTCGTAATCGGGCGCGCAGTGTATCCGCTGCCCGTTGCCGCTGGTTCGGCGATCCATATGTTCCGCTTTCCTTCTGTGTTGAATACCCACGCGAACCTGTTCTTCGTCCGCGCCGCAACCAGATCGCTGGGAAAAGGTGCGCTGAGCACCTGGGGTAATGTAAACGCGGTTTTCTGGCGGGCAGCCCCGAATCCTGCCCATGTGATCGCGGTTGCGCAAAGGAATAACCATAAACAGGCGCGAGCGATTTTCATCTTCTCGTGCTCCCTGAAAATAAAATGCTTATTTCCCCGCGGAAGCGGGCTGCTCTTCGTGAATGTCTCTACGGTGCAGCAATTGTACCAACGCTTGGTTTAGGCGAGCACGAAGCGCGTAGCGGTCCTGAGCGCGGCAGATATAACGCACCGAAACTTCTATTCCGGATGAGGTCGGACGCAAATTGACGGTGGGGGTGGCCGAGACCGCCCGTACCCGGTAGCGAGTCGTGATACGTTTCCATTCCTCCTCGGCCGTGCGGGCACTGGCTGCGGTCTCCTTTGCCACGGTCTTCTGAATCTCGTCAATCATCGCGTATGGATCTCGCTCGGCCGGAATCATGAGCTGAATCTCATCCCACAGCCATTGCCCGCTGGTGGTGAAGTTGAAGAAGTGCCCTTCGATGGCGTAGCTGTTTACGAACGCCACCTTGCGGCCGGTGGGATGCCCGGTTGAGGTCCAGTTGCCG
Source organism: Terriglobales bacterium (assembly GCA_051986135.1). Lineage (GTDB taxonomy): Bacteria > Acidobacteriota > Terriglobia > Terriglobales > Acidobacteriaceae > Gp1-AA122. Next base: position 1,573 of record JBPYDQ010001206.1, read on the forward strand.
GTTTCGAGCAGGACGGTGCGCAGCAGATTGATCTCTATCACTTCGCCGGCAACACCGTTGATTTCAACCCAGTCACCGACACGAATCCCGTTCTTGCCCATCAGCACAAACCAGCCGAAGAACGCCACGATGAAATCTTTCAGAGCCACCGTCAATCCCGCTCCCGCCAGGCCGATGATCGTCGGCATCTGGTTGGGTGCCCCCAAAATTACCAGCAGAATCAGCAACGCCCCCACCGCCTGGATGGCGAAGCGAATTACCGCGCGCAAGGTGTGGAGACGAGTGCGTTCTGGGCCCTCGGCGATGTAATGATCGACCACGAACTCGATCAAATAGGCACAGAGTACGATCAGTAAGATCCAGAGCGCGGATTCGACCATGCCGTGCATTGCGGCTCGCTGCTGGGTCTTGACCAGCCCGGTCCACTGGCCATAGGTGGCATCTAATTCCTGTTCGGCTTGTATACGCTTGTCCAGATCAGCCAGGTTTTTCTCGTCATCGGAGAGCGAATGCAAAGCCTTGATGGCTTGATCGGCGCCTCCCTGGGGCAGCCCTCGAGCCCTCGGGTTGGAGCCGTTCGGGGCCTGTGCGGCCGCCATCCGCTGACTCTTCTTGTCGCTGCTCACCTGCTTCTCAAGCGCATTATGGGATTTGCCGAGGGTGGCGGCGATCTGCGCGGCCTCTTCACGGGCCTCGTCCAGCTGGCCGATCTTGGTCCCGAGTGCACGCCAAGCCGCAAACTGGGTAAGCAGGTTGCCTGCGCGATAATCGAGTCTACTGGTCGCTTGCCCCGGTTGTAGGTTGGCATGCTCGGCCGCCTGATGCTGCTCAAATTGGCGCTGGATGAGCGCTCCCGGATCGGCACCCGAGCGCACCAGGTCTTCCTTGGCATCGTCCCATTCGTCCTGATCGAGTTCAAGCTGGGCCTGCGCCACATCCAGTTGCTCCTCGAAGCTGACTTGGTGTGGACCGTTCGCGCTGCGCAATTCTTTTTGTAGTTGCTTCACCCGCTCCTGATCGGCCTTGACTTCGCCCGCGACTTCCCCTGCGTGCTGATACAGTTCGCGGAACTCCGCCTTTGCCTGTGGTGGATGATCCGCTGCTTCTCGGGAGGCATCGTGGAAGGCGAGGTCTACTTCATTGTCGGCGAGCCGCACGGCTTCCGCGGCCACCCGTTGTTCGTCGCTGCTGCCGGCAAGTTTGCTCATCGCCCGCGCGGTCTGGAGCGGGCGTTCGTCTACGAGTTCAGCGGGCTCGGTTTCTTGTGTCGCAGTCGGCGATGATCGATAGGAGCCGGAATCGCCAGTGAGAAACCAGCACACGACTGCGGTTAGCATCAACAGAAGCAGCGACAGGGTGATCACCCATTGGCGAGATTTCATCCAGGGCGGCATTGGGGACTTTCCGGTTCTGTTGCGTCATTATACTGATGCGCCCGCCGGAGCATCTCGTCCGAATCCGGGTGCTGACACTTTTAATGCCGAGGCGCTTCAGGCAACCCTTCGTTCCAGCTCTCCTCGGTTCCAATGGCCCAGACTTGCGCCCTCCTCATAGGTGCTTTGGAGAAAATCTAAAACCGTGGCTGAAGGCGACATTGATTTCCGGGCATCGTCGTACATCAGCAGGAATTCGCGCATTTGTGGATGATAAAAGGCTTTGGCAGGTCTGACCCTGGCTTGTCCGAATCCAGGCGGTTCGGGCGCCGCATAGACGTAGAAGGCCGGACCTTCGACCTCACCGCTACCCGGCCACCAGCCTGCGCTGATAACCTCATGCGAATACGCCTCACGCGTAATGCGATCGGCTTCGGGGCGTTCGGGTGCGCGGCGGCCAGAGAAACGAGTCACCGCCAGATCGAAGCTTCCCCAAAAAAAGTGCACCGGGCTCGACTTACCGACAAAATCGGCGCGAAACTCGAGAAAGATTCTGTCAACGATGGTCAAGATGCGCCACAGCCGATTGGCATATTCCGGTTGGTAGGAGGCATGCACGGTGTCTTGGTCAAACCGAATGGGATTGGGAATTTCGGCCGGCACGGGCCAGATCTTCACCGCGATGCCCAGCGACTTTAACGCCGCCATGAATTCCCGGTAAAAATCCGCTACCGAACGCGGTTCGAGCGCGATTCCGTTTTCCGTGCCCTGGCTGGTACGAATCCGCAGTGGTGATGAACGAAGTCGAACTCTACCTCGAACGTCTCCCCTTCATAGGGAATTGTCCCAGTGGTCAGTCCAACCGCATTCGCGTAGAGGGGAACCTCCCACCAATGGTTCATGGGCGGGGTCAGGGCGAGGCGAACCTTGCCCACGATCTGTGTCCACATGTGAAGCGTAGCGTAGGTATCCTGCCACTGTTTGAGAGGCAGCGCCGGCCAAGTATTTTGGGCGCTCATCGATCTCCTTCCCTGTCTTATTCTCCCTGACCGCCTGTCGGTGCTGTCAGGGACTGGGCCGAATCTTCCGTTGCCGTATTGAGCTCAGCGGGAGTGCCCGCAGGCGAAGTCTCTTCCATCCGAGATGACGCTTCCCCTAGCTCGGATGAACCGTGAGCCTTCTCCGCCGGGTACAGGTCACTCTGGAAAGACTCGGCAACCAGTTTCTCGAATTCCTCCATGCTAGGCAGTTCCGTGACGTCTTTCAGTCCAAAGCGGAGGAGGAACTCCTTCGTAGTCTTGTAAAGTATTGGTCGACCGATGACTGCTTTGCGTCCAGCGGTCGTAACCAGCTTGCGATCAAGAAGGGTCACAATCACTCCGCTCGAGTCCACACCGCGAATTTCGCTGATCTCAGGCACGGTAACCGGTTGTTTGTAAGCGATGACGGCCAGCGTCTCCAGGGCCGGCAGGGAAAGCCGAATTGGAGGCTTGAGACTCTTGGCGAAGGCCCGAACTACGTCGTGCTGCTCGGGCTTGGTGGCCATGCGATAGCCGCCGGCAAGCTGGCGGATTTCTACCCCATGATCGGCAGAAGCATAGTCCGCGACAAGCTCCTCGACAGCGGCACGAACTTCGGACTTAAGTGCTGCTTCGTTCTCCGCCGGAGCCGACTCCTTCACCAGTTGCACGATTTGTTCCAGGGTAACCGGATTCTCGGCCGCGTAGATAATGGCTTCGAGTTTGGCTTTAATAGGCATAATCGTTAGTGGCTGGTCGCGAATCGTCGGCAAACCGAGAGCAAGCCAACGAAACCAACGACCCTGGCCAAAGACCAATCTAGCGCCAGTCGTCGCGAATGGCGGACTGCTGGTTCATCACTTTGTCAAAATGCACGTGCCTGCGCAATAGGATTTCGCCAAAAAGGCGATCCTGCCGTGCCTGAATTGCCTGCAGTCGAACCAACTCAAGCAAAGCGAGAAACAAGCACACCAGAGTGTTGCTGGAATTCACGCCGCGGAGCAGATGAGTGAGGCGGAGCGGCCTGTCTTCCAGACTCAAACGGCGGCGCAGGTAATCGATCATCTGCCCTACCGTGACCGTCTCTTCGTTCACTTCGATGATGGGGCGCGACTTGGCCCGCTCCAGGATTATCTGAAAAGTCTTGACCAGATCGATGACGTCGGCGGCAATTTCTGGCTCCGTGCCCTCCGCATCTTTGAAATCCTTCAGCGCGGGATTCGACCAGACCGCTTCCTCAATCTGCTGTTTCTGCAAGAGCATCTGCGCGGCGGATTTAAACTTCTCGTGCTCCAGCAGGCGGTTGACCAGTTCGGAGCGCGGATCCTCCCCTGCTTCTGCCGGAGCATCGGGATCGCGCGGCAGCAGCATCTTCGACTTGATGTGAATTAGCACGGAAGCCATGTAGATGAACTCGGCGGCTACATTGACATCAAGTTCGCGCATCTTCTCGACGTAAGACAGATATTGGGCGGTGATCTTGGCGATGGGAATGTCGTAAATGTCGATGTCCTGCTTGCGTATCAGGCCCAGCAACAGATCGAGAGGCCCCTCGTAAACATCGCTCACCGCCACCGCAAAAGGGAAGTCATTCTCCTCACGCTTGCTGGTCTGAAGCGCGGCAACAGTCGTCTCGGCCGCAGGGCTGATTACACCCGGAAAGTCAGCGCCCGTCTTAACAGAATCCCTCATTCGAGCGGTATACCCCTACTCGGCGCGTTGCGCGTTGCCGGCCGCATCAGGACCACGGCTCATCTCCATGGCATCGCGAACTTCGCTCATGGTGGCTTCGGCTACCTGGCGGGCGCGGGTGGAACCCTGCTCAAGGATATCCCAAGCGAGCCTGGGATTGTCCTCGTATTTTTTACGGCGCTCCTGCATGGGATTCAAGATGTTAACCAGCGCGTCCGCCGCCCAACCCTTGCACTCGATGCAGCCGATCCCTGCCGAGCGGCAGCCGGCATTGACTTTGGCGTTGGTAGCAGCGTCGCTGAAGATCTTGTGCAGATCGCCGACCGGGCAGACGTCCGGATTCCCCGGATCCGTGCGGCGCACACGCGCCGGATCGGTCACCATAGTCTTCAGCTTCTGCCGCACCCGCGGCTCGGGGTCGGTCAAAAGTATGGTGTTCCCATACGACTTGGACATTTTGCGGCCGTCGGTACCGGGCAGTTTGGCGGCAGGCGTAAGCAGAGGCTGCGGCTCAGGGAATACTGTGCTGCGCTTGCTGTAGAACTGATTGAAACGCCGCGCGATCTCTCGCGTCAGTTCGACGTGCGGGACCTGGTCTTCCCCAACCGGCACGAAATCGCCCTTATAAATCAGAATATCGGCGGCTTGCAGAACCGGGTAGCCGAGAAAACCATACATGCCAAGATCCTTATCGGAGATGTTCTCTCGCTGTTCTTTATAGGTTGGAACTCGCTCCAGCCAGCCCAGGGGCGTGATCATCGAGAACAACAAATGCAATTCGGCATGTTCGGGGACATGCGACTGGATAAACATGGTCGAGCGCTCGGGATCGAGTCCCGCCGCGAGCCAGTCCAGCATGACCTCCAGGCAGTTCTCCTTGATGGCTGAAGTATCCGCGTAGTCTGTGGTGAGGGCGTGCCAGTCAGCGATGAAGAAGAAGCACTCGTAACGCTCCTGCATGCCCACCCAGTTGGCGAGCGCACCAACATAGTTGCCCAGGTGCAATTTGCCAGTCGGCCGCATGCCGCTGAGCACGCGTTTACGTCGAGCCGAGGATGTCATCAAAATCTCATCAGGATGGAGTTAAAGATCCCCACCACCGGAAAAATCAATCTTCCCAGCAGTCCCCCGCCCAGGAACACCAGCGCGATCAGCCCGAAGATGCCGATCGTGTCATATACACGGCGAACCGCATCGGAGAGAAAGTGACGTAACACATGGCTGCCGTCGAGCGGCGGGACCGGAATCAGGTTGAATACGCCCAGGACGACATTAATCAGCATCGCTTGGTACAGCAGCAGGCAAAGCGGCACCAGAACAGAATCGCTCCCCGAACCCACGAATCCAAAGCGGTTAGCGAAGGGAAGGCTGCGGACGATCTGGTGCCCCAGAGTCGAGGTCAGCGAAACGATAATTAGCAGCAAGACCGAGATCGTGGCGACCAGGAAATTGCTGATCGGCCCGGCGACTGCAGTGAGAATGTCGTCCAGCACGTGATTGCGAAAGTTGCGCGGGTCTACCGGGGTCGGCTTTGCCCAGCCGATTGCTGGAAATCGGGCGAACAGAGCGATCATGGGCAACAAAATCGTTCCTATAGGATCAATGTGCTTGAGCGGGTTCAGAGTGATCCTGCCCAGCATGCGCGCGGTTGGATCGCCGCAGCGGTTCGCCATCCAGGCGTGAGCTGACTCATGAATACTGATCGCAAAGAGAAAAACGATCAGCTGAAACAGGATGTCTACGGTTTCGAGGGTCATTCGCGGCTGCCACTGATAATATCAGACGCTTTTCCGGCTAAATCTCGGGTTTCGGAATACGTAGAGTGAAGGCTCGAGCTGCAACTTTTCACGGCACGCCGCCTTCCATCATGCAGGATTTCAGAAAAACAAATAACACAGAGTGTCTGTCATTCTGGCCGCCCGATCCCCCCGGGACCTGAGGTCGGAGACCTGAGCTGCTAGGCTATGACACCTCACGGGTTGCTTTCCCCGGTCTGCAGCTCTGAATTGGGGGTAAAATCGTGGATACAGCTTGGGGTAAGGATATGAATTCCCGAACTCTCGTTGTTCTTCTCACGATTGCTTTTTTCAGCTGTCCTCTACTCGCGCAACATGCCGGTGGTGGAAGTGGGGCAGGTGGGGGTCGGCCAACCGGCGGGGTTAATGGGGCGAATACTTCCACCAATCCCACTCCCGGCACGAATCTTCCCAGCCGTCTTCCCAACCCTGATCTGGGTACGCGCCCCATGTTCCTTTCGGGGAAAGTTATTGTGGACGACGGCACACCTCTCACCGATGCGGCCATAATTCAGACGATTTGCCGCGGCAACATACGAGACGAGGGGTACACGGACTCGAAGGGCGCGTTCAGCGTCCAGCTCGGTGGTATGGCGGCTCGGCAGATCACGGGCGCTGCCGACGATACCGGCGGCCGCCCCGGTGGCGACACCGTTTCGGCGGGCGGCAGCACAGGCTCCCCGGGGCGGGATATGCGTGACTGCGATCTCCAGGCCGTGCTGCCCGGGTTCACTTCGCAGCAGGTAGAACTCGCCAGCAAGATGACTGACTTTGGAAACGCCGATGTCGGAACCATCGTTCTGCACCGCATCGGCCACGTGGAAGGATTCACCATCAGCGCGACCACCGCGATGGCTCCCAGCAAAGCGAAGAAACTGTACGAGCAGGGGCGGGAAGAGGAAAAGAAGAACAAATGGGACGCGGCGCAGGAAAAGTTCTCCAAGGCGGTCCAGATCTATCCCCGGTACGCGGTGGCTTGGTATGAGCTCGGTCGTGTGCAGATTCAGAGGAAGGACCTGACGGGCGCCAAGAACTCGTTTCAACAGTCTATCGCTGCCGATCGCACCTACATCAGCCCTTATGAACAGTTGGCCCAGATCGCCATGCAGGCCAAGCAATGGAAGGATCTGTCCGATGATACTGACCAAATGTTAAGGCTCAATGCCGTGAGCTTCCCGCAGTATTGGCTGTATAACGCCATCGCCAGTTATTTTTTGCAGAACTATGACAAAGCTCAAAAGAGCGCCGAAGCAGGCCTGAACATCGATCCCAAGCACCGGGTTCCTAAACTCGAATACATTCTAGGGATGGTATTAGTCGAGAAGCATGATTACCCAAACGCCCTGCAGCACGTCCGCAACTACATTCAGCTGGCACCGAACGCACCCGACGCCGAGTTAGCGCACAAGCAGGTGGCCGAACTCGAAAGATTGTCCGGCAACAGCGCGGCGGCGGCGAAGAATTAACCGTTCCTCTCGCTTCACGGCGGCCGGTTCTGGAGTTTCGCTGAACCCCTGGTCTTACAGGTGGATCACCTTCACCCGCGACTGCGCCCTTCTTCATACGCCTGGCGTAACTCAGGGGGCGCGATTGGCTTCACCTTTACCGGCTTTGCCGGGACTCCCACCACGATGTGATAGGGTTCCACATCCTTGGAGGCCACACCCATCGACCCCACAAGCGCGTGCTCGCCCACACGGATCCCGCTGAGCACGGTCGCATGATAGGTAATCCGCGCCTTCGGCCCAATTTCCGTTTTCTGGTTCGTGACGATCATGCCGTCATTGACATCGTGGGCGTGGGAGTAGACGTTCGCGTAATCGGACACGGATGTGCCTTCGCGAATAATGATTTCTCCACGATCGTCGAGCAGCACGTATTTGTGAATGACACAGTTGTCTTCCACGGTAAGGTTGTAGCCGTAGGAAATCTCGACGCCGTGGAAAATCTTCACATTCCGTCCGCAGTGCTTGAATATATGGCGGGCGAGCATGGCGCGAACCTGGTAGCCGAGCCAATGATTCAAACCAAGGGGAGAACGGTCGTACATCATCCAGAACCAGATCAAGGGCTTACGCTCCGCGTACTTGGCGGGGTCGACATCGCCGTAGTACTCCGGTTCGAGGGTTGCGTTGCGCGGGTCAAAGGAATTCACCAGAACCTGGGTCGCGAGTGGAGTGTCGCTGTCCGGTTCGGCGTAAGGGCGCCCGAGATATATCTCATGCAGAGCATTCGACACCACCGTGCTGCGATGATCGGAATCGCGGTTCATGAACTGCTGATCGAGGTGGCCGATCCAGGACAGGAAGGCTTTTTCTGCGGTCGAAGTGGGATTTAACTTGCGATAATCGTATCTCGGCATAGGGCCTCGCTGCTGGCGACCAACCATAGCATAACCCGCGTGCTTTATAATTCGCCGCTCGGAAGAAGTCGAAGACAAGGAGCAGGGGAACCTAGCGCCCACTCATGCCATCCGCGCCTAATCTCGCTCGCAAGCTGCGCCTTACCGACTACTTCACCCTGGGTTGGGGAACGATGGTCGGGGTGGGATGGCTGATTGTCATGGACGACTGGCTGGGACGCGGTGGTCCGGTTGGGGCAATTCTTGGATTCACCATTGGCGGCCTCTTGCTGCTGCCCATTGGCTATGTGTATTCGCAGCTGGTGATGGCCATTCCCGACGCCTCCGCCGAGGTCGCCTATACCGCGAAGGTGTTTTCTCAGCCCATGAGCTTCGCCACGGGCTGGATGATGGTGCTCGCGTATTTTATTGTTTGTCCATGGGAGGCAGTGGCTGCGGGACGAATCGCAGGGTACATATTCCCCCAGTTGAATTCGATTGCGCTGTACTCGATTGCCGGAAAGCCGGTCTACTTACCGCACCTTGTCCTGGGACTGGCTCTCACCGCGCTGCTGATTTTTCTGAACTATCGTGGCATACGGCTCAGCGCGACTTTTCAGAACTGGACCGCCTTCGGCACACTTGCTCTTTTCGTGGTGTTTGTCTCGTTCGGCGCTGCGCGGGGTTCGATCCGCAACTTTCCTCCATGGTTCAGCGAGAGGGGAGCTCTCACCTCCATTTTTCTGGTAATCCAGATTGTGCCGTATTTCATGACTGGCTTCGAGTCGGTCGGCAAGGCGGTGGAAGAGGCCAGTCCCGATTTTCACCCGCGCCAGTTTTTTCGAGCGATCATCATGGCGATTGTAGTGGGAATTCTGTTCTATACGATTGTGATTGCGGCCGTCGCCTATGCCGCGCCATGGAAGGTGCTTACGACCCCCTTCATGACGGCGCTCGCGTTTGAGCGGGCGGCCGGATCGCGTTGGATTGTGAGCGTGATTCTGGCGGCGGCGCTGTTATCGTTGCTAAAGGTTTTCAACGGCAATTTCGTAGCGGCCAGCCGACTCGTGTTCGCTCTTGGCCGTCGCGGGCTCATAGACCGCCGGCTGGCCACGGTCCATCCCCGGAATCAGACGCCCTCGGTGGCGGTCCTGTGGACAGGGATCGGAACCGCGGCGTGCATGTTCTGTGGACAGGCCCTCCTCATCCCCATCACCGAGGTTGGCTCGGTGGCGTCGGCCGCAGGCTGGCTGGCGGCTTGCGCTGCTTACTACGTCATGCGGCCTGGGCGCGGCAAGCGGATCGTCGCAGCCGTGGGCGTTGTGGTTGGCATGGCAATGATCTTGATGAAGGTTATTCCTGTTCTCCCGGGACATTTCAGCCGCTACGAGTGGATGGCTCTGGTGCTGTGGATCTCTCTTGGGGTCGCTTTGAACGCACGCGAGAAGGTGCTGGCGCAAGTCACGGTCAATCACTAAGATCGTTACTCGAAGTCGAACTCCGGGTGGCGACGAAAACTACAGCGAATGAAAAATCCAATCGGTCGATGGCAGTTATTCCGAATTCTGCTCTTTGTGCTGTCCGTTGTGCCGTTCGCATCCCCGCAAGCATTTGATTTGATCATCAGGAATGGCCACATCGTCGACGGTACCGGCTCGCCTTGGTACTTAGGCGATGTTGGAATTCGGGACGGGCGTATCGTGGCCATCGGCAACCTGGGGGGTACGCCGCACAAACGAAGCTTTGATGCTAATGGCAAGGTGGTGGCCCCCGGCTTCATCGACATGCTGGGCCAGTCGGAATTGACAATCCTCGTCGACCCTCGGCTGCCGTCGAAAATTTACCAGGGAATCACGACCGAGATCACCGGTGAAGGTGGCTCGGTGGCACCGCTGAATGGCGCCATTATTCAGGCAGACCATGCAGTATATGAGCACCTGAACATAACTCCGGACTGGCACACGTTCCGGCAATATTTTGCCCGGCTTGAAAAGCAGGGTATAGGCATCAATCTTGCCAGTTACGTCGGCGCCACCCAGGTTCGCCGCATGGTCCTCGGCGACGAGGACAAGCAGCCTACGGCCGACGAGCTCGAGCAAATGAAAGCGCTCGTTCGCGACGCCATGCGCGAGGGAGCCGTAGGAGTATCTACCTCGCTGGAGTACGCCCCCGCTCCTTACGCCAAAACCGAGGAATTAATCGCCCTGGCGGGCGAAGCTTCCAGGTTTGGCGGCATCTATGCGACCCATATGCGCAGTGAGGGGGACGGCATCTTCGAGTCGATTGATGAAACCGTGCGCATCGGCCGTGAAGCTCATATCCCGGTGGAAATCTGGCACTTCAAAGTTGCCGGCAACTCAAATTGGGGAAAGATGCCCGAAGCTGTCGCCAGGATTAACGCCGCCCGTGCTCAAGGCGTCGATGTCGCGGCTGATACCTATGCTTATACTGCCTGGTTCAACAACTTATCAGCATTCATCCCTCCCTGGGCGCACGATGGCGGCGATGCCAAGCTGATCGAGCGGCTCAAGCGTCCTGACACCAGGGCACGCATTCGCCAGGACATGCTTGCCCGTTCATCGGAATGGGACAACGAATGGGATGAAATTCGAGACCCTGAGGCAGTCCTTATCGGTGTGGTACATAACCCCAAGCTGTTGCCGCTTCAGGGGAAGAGGTTATCGGAGGTGGCCAGGCTCTGGCACCGGGATCCCATGGACGCATTATTCGATTTGTTGATCGAAGATGATGCTTTCACCGGGGTGGCAGTGTTTGGGATGTCAGAGCCCGATGTGGTGCTGGCCCTCGAGCAGCCGTGGGTTTCGATCGACAACGATTCTTCCGGTACATCGCCCGAGGGCATTCTGGGCGAGGAGCATCCGCATCCGCGTGCTTACGGCACATTTCCGCGAATTCTGCGGAAGTATGTGCGTGAGGACGGGAAGCTGTCGCTCGAGGACGCGATCCGCAAGTTCAGCGCGCTGCCTGCCCAACGCATGCGTCTGACCGATCGCGGCGTGCTGAAAGCGGGTATGTGGGCTGACGTCGTGGTGTTCGATCCCGCATCGATTCGCGAGCTTGCGTCCTTTGAAAATCCGAACCAGTTGGCACAGGGAATGGATTTGGTGCTGGTTAACGGAGTGCCAGTGATTGATCACGGCATGATGACGGGGGCGCGGCCGGGAAGGGTTTTGCGTGGACCGGGGTACGAGCCGTAACCCGCAGGAAACAGATGCACCCTAAAATGCGTGGAGTCTTCTAGAGCGGATCGAGCACTCGGATCACTTCTGGGTGATGGTCAGTTGATTTCGGCCGACCACAGCTGTGTCAATCCTGTAAGGCAGCGAGAATCGGGAATTGAGTCCGATGTCGTGGTACTTTGGTTGCAAGTACTTCTGGACAAAGAGCTGCAAAACAAAGCGGGGGATGTCGACCCCATCGAGCGAAACCGAATCGACCGCCACATAGCCCAAGTGCCCTGCACCATGGGCGTGGGCGACGACAATAACATCGTGCACACCTGAAAAAACCGATAGCAGAGGATTGGCGCTCGTTCGGCCGTTCTTCACCGCGTCGAAGTCGATACGAGCATTTCCCGTAATCACCCCCGGCTCGCTGGCGAAACGCACCGATTCGACTCCTTTGGGCAGCTTTACCTGTCCGGACGCGACATAGTCATTGATCTCCTGCTGAGAAAAGGTAGTCGGCGTCTGATCAGGCTGGGGGAGCGCTGCATTCTGCTGAACATGTTGAATCTTCTGCTCGGTTTCTCCAGCCAGCGATGAAATTGGCATGGGCGCGGCGGCGTGTCCGAGGACGGCTGCAAGAACCAATATCAGCAGGAGCGAGTCTTGATTTGTCATGGTTTAAGGGAGGCGCGAGTGTCGGGCGTGTTAACCGGCACGATGTGGGGCGCCGGTAGTGTCCCCTCGATGAGAAAGCCCCCGCCGGAGCGCGCAAGTTTCATCTCTAGTCTTTGTCCGGGCAGCGCGCTGCCGGTCACCTGGTAAACGCCACTGCCACTCGTCAGTCTTCCATCCTCGAGTACAAATGCGCCGTCTTCGAAAGCCAGGCGCCCGGTGAAGCGTCGGACGCGAAGCGGACCGCCGCCGGAGGGGATCAGGATATGAGGCAAGACACCGTCGCGCATCTCGTACTGCAAGACGCCTTTGCCAGAAGCCAGCCAGTCCTCCGTCGTTCTGCCTGAGGCTCGGAACTGGTAGGTGCCCTTCGCCGTTCCGGCAATCCAGCCGTCATGCATGGCGTCGGCGAGTTGGCCTAAATCGATGTGCTCGAATCTACCTGATGCCGTAAATTCCGGCGGGCTGACGCGCAGGTTCCCCGTCCAATTGCCGCGATGCTTTCCTCCCAGCAGGTCCGCCGTGAGCGCGGTCAAACGTACGAACCCGTCGCGAACCTCCACGTCGCAGGAGATGCGATTGGCCTCAAGCTCTCGAATGTGGACCTCGTTGACCGCCAGGCTTCCGGTTGCGTTAAGCACACTGAGAAGAGAAGGGCCGGGTGCGCCCGCCGTGAAACGATACCAGGGACGCTTGCGATTCGCCGGGCTGAGCCATTTTTGAAAGCGGTCTGCGGCCACGCGGTCGGCCTCGAGGTTGAAATGAACTGGGCACCCGCTCAGTAAATGACAGGGGCGCGGAAACCAGAGCGATCCTTCCCAGTTCGTGCCGGCTGCGGAAGCAACGATGCCCGTCACGTGGACTCGGTCGTTGTCCAGGAGAAGATTGGCCGAATCGATGTCCACTTCTCCATTTAGGCCGGGAACCCGGGCTCGCGTGGGGCGCAGCTGAACCGTCCCGGAGGGGCGGGGAGCGGCAAATCCCGGCCAATCTCCCGAAACTGCGAGATTGACTTTAGCGCTCCCGTCGGCGGTCAATTGTGGAGCCTGCACCCCGGCAATCTGCGCTGCCTGCAAAAGCCGTTCAACCGGTCCTTCCCCTTGAATGGTAAAGTTATAGCCCGCCTGGGTTGCCCATCCCTCGACCGTTACGGCGGCCTGTTTCGCTAAAGGCACGGCGATTGGACCGACGCTGAGACGGACATCGGACAACGCACGTCCAACCGGATCCGAATTTTTTCGAGCGACTCCCGCCACAGATTCGACTCCGAAAGGAACCATGCCGAGCGTCAGCTCGGTGTTGGCCATGGCCGAGTGCACGACAATATGCTCCCCGTGACCGCTACCCGTCCATTCGAGCTGACGGCCGCCGTTTCGGGCACCGCGCAGCGCGAAGCTCCCAGCCACGGTTCCCGTTGCGGAAAGGTCGTCGGGAAGGTCTTTCTTCGCACGGCGCATGAGATTGACGACTGCCTGGAACGGAATGTCGTTGACCGCTAAGGTCAGGTCATAAACGCGTGAACCGGTGGGAGAGCCGATGCGGCCCTTCACGCTCACCGAGCCCTGCCCGATCGGGGAACGGCAGACTAAATTGGAAATGGCGTGTTTCACCGAGCTATAGTTCGCTTCGCATGTGGTCGCCAAGCGCAGCGATCGCTGTGTCACGATGTCATAACGCCGGAAATCGTCTAGGGATAGCTTCACACCGATCTTCAGTTGCGCGGGTGTTCCGGCCAAATCCGCCGAAAACGTCAGGCCGCCGCGCCAGCCCATATCCCTGCCATAGAAGAGCGTTGTTAGCTCACCCATCTGCGCGCCGTCCCAGCGGAGCGCGAACTCAACCGGAATATCGCGCAGGCTCCCTGACCGCTGCCAGGTGCCGCTCAGCCGCAAGGTGCCGGTGTCGGTGAGATTGAAATCCGTTCGCACGGGCTCGGCTGCCAATCGCATGCCCCACTGATCGTTGGAGTCAAGCCACACGGCAAAGTCGGCATCGGTTAAAGCGTAAGACTTTTTCTCCGGGCCGACTTTGAAGTTGATGCGGCCGTTGTCGGCTTCGAGATAGGGAAATCGAGGGCGCCCCGCCGGAAGATGGTTTTGCGCCTGGACAGGTTCGGCGTGTGCGGCTCGTTCAATGAGGGATTCGATATTCCAGTGACCATTCGCCCCGCGCACCAGGTTTAAGCTGGGTTCCTTGAGACTGAGTCGGCCAATTTCCATGCGCCCGTGAAGTAGCGAAACGAAACTAAGCGCCGCGGTCACCTCCTCGGCACGCAAGACCGGCTCGGCACTAAACCCGGGATCGTCGTAAACGACAAAATTGACCAGCTCAAATCCGGGTTGCGGCAACAACCGCAGTTTGACCCTTTGAACATCCACTTTACGCCCAAGCGAGAGGCTTACCGAGTTGATGATGCGCTTGCGAAGCCCATTGGCGCCGGGGCGGAGCAAAAATAAAGCCAGCAGCAGGAATGCCAGACCCAGTGCTGCTCCACCCCGCCGCCGCACGAAACTCATCGCACCATCCTGAAAGTCCGCCGCCACCTGGTCTCATCGAAAAAGTGAATGATCACGTGAGCAAGAAAGCCGGCGCGATCGCCAGCCGAGGTGCGCTTATATTGATCAGGCGGCGTCTCGAACGACCAATAGATGAACATGGGGCGGCCGATCACATTGTCGCGCGGAACGAAGCCCCAATATCGGCTGTCGTAGCTGACATCGCGATTGTCACCCATCATGAAGTAGCTGTCCGGCGGCACGACAATATCCTCCCCCTGTACGTACTGACGCATGGAAACCTGCCATTCGGGTGAGGGCGATGCGGTCGAATTTTCCGGGCTCACCGATGGGAAATTGTCGCGATAAGCATCAGCGTCGCCCTTGCTGTGAATCACATAAGGCTCGTTCAGCTTCTCTCCGTTACGATAAACCGCGGCATCGCGCAGGTGAATCCTATCCCCCGGCGTTCCGATCACCCGCTTTACAACGTACAGGCCCGGCTCGGCGGGTGAGAGAAATACCACGATGTCCCCGTGGTGAATGCTGCGGTAGGGGATCACCGGACCGATCCAATGAGAAGCTGGCGAAAACTGAATGCGATTGACAAAGACATGATCGCCGATAAGCAGCGTATCCTCCATAGAAGGGGAGGGAATCTCAAATGCCTGCACGATGAAGGTGATGATGAATAACCCCGTCACCAGCACGGATGCCAGTGATGCCAGGAATTCCACCGTACTCTCTCGCGGTTTCTCCTGCTTTTCTTTTTTCGTCACTCGATTCTCTTCCTGAAAGCTCGATCTAATTTACCAGCCTGAAGGTTCGGTCCCAGCGGGTTATTTTGAACAGATGGGTCAAAGCGTAGGCAAAGCGCAGGAGCTTGGCACTGGCGGTTCCCGCGCCGGCGTAATCATATTCGTTGCTGTTGATCGACCAGTAGATCACCAGCGGACTGCCGATGATGTTCTGCCGGGGAACGTAGCCCCAGTAGCGGCTGTCCAGGCTCTCGTCGCGATTGTCGCCCATCACGAAGTATTGACCTGGGGGTACCACCAGCTCCCCGTGTTGCACATCCATTTTCAACTGCTTAAACCATCGTTCCTCCATGCCTGGAACAATGTAATCCGCCTGCGGGAAATCGTCGCGATAGACGTCATGAACCGTGGAACTGTAGCGCACATACGGTTCTCTTAATGGCAGTCCGTTGACCCAGACTTGACGGTTCAGCAAGCGGACGTGATCGCCAGGTACTCCGATCACCCGTTTCACGAAGTGCTGCGCGGGGTTGACCGGGTAATGAAATACCACGATGTCTCCGCGGCGCACCTTCTGATAGGGAACAAAGGCATCTCCAATTTTGCCTCCGCCATATCTCAGCTTGTTCACCAGCAGGTAATCGCCGATCAACAGCGTATTTTCCATGGACTCGGAGGGAATCTGGAAGGCCTGCACGATAAAGGTAATAACAAAAACGGCGATGACGACCGTCGCCAATAGCGATTGCAACGAGGCCAGCAATCCCGGATCCGCATCATGCCGGTCGGGAGGCAATAAGACCGGTTGCGGGGAATGTTGCTCATCGGCAATGACTGGCTCAGCCACGGGCTTTATCCTTGCTGGTCCGAACCGGCTCCGCCACGGAAGCCAGTTGTTCCAAGACCTGCCGGGCGGCATCCTGTTCCGCTCTCTTTTTCGTTGAACCTGTCGCCCGGCCTACCAGTTCCCTCTCTCCATTAGCCGCCGAAGGACGCAGATGCACTTCCACGGTGAAAGTCTTGTTGTGCTCCGGCCCCTCCTCTTTGACCAATACGTAAGAAGGTTGCGGACAACCCTTCGCTTGCATGGTTTCCTGCAGCGCGGACTTGAAATCAGTGATCGGCAAGGCCGCGCGCCCCTCCAGGTTCATCCGCTTCAGTTCCGGTGCCACAATTCGCAACACGATGAACTGGCGCGTCAACTCCATACCTGCATCGAGGTAAATGGCGGCCAGCACCGCTTCCAAAGCATCCACCAGAAGAGTGGTTTTACTCCGTCCGCCACTCTTCTCTTCGCCCCGCCCCAGCCGCAGATAATGCCCTAACTCAAGTTCCTGGGCCACGCGGATAAGGTGCCTTTCGCTGACCAGATGAGCCCGTAACTTCGACAATTCTCCTTCGTGGAATCCGGGAAAATTCCGGAACAGCTCCTCACTGGTGACCAGTCCGAGAATGGCATCGCCGAGGAACTCCAGTTGCTCATTGTCGCCCGCCCGTGGCCCTAAAACCGAAGGCTGAACCGCCTCTATTTCCCGGGCCTGCGAGCTGTGCGTCAAGGCCTGGAGCAAAAGCTCGGGACGATGAAAATGATGGCCAAGTGTCGCCTCAAGTGCGCTAATGTCTCGTGACTTCATTCGAACTTGGCGCGGCTTCGTCCCCTACTGCTGGGGTGGATTGGTTTGCCCCGGCTTGCTGTTTGCCGCGGGCGGTGCGCTGGGCTGACCGGAACTGGCTCCTTGGGTTGCCTTCACTCCCACCGGCTTGCCACCGGTCAGCTGGAGCAGGCGGTCCCGCTCCCGCCGCGCCAGAGTGCCTGCAGGGCTGCCCTCTTGAGTCAGTTCCACCGCGTGGTTGGCTGCGGTGAGCGCCTCAGGATATTTATTCTGGCGATCGAGCGCAAGCGACAGCCGAAGCACGGTTACCGGATCTGGTTGCTGGGGGTAGGCATCGATTGACTTTTGAAAATTGGTTTGCGCGGACGCGAAGTTCCCCTGATTGAAATCGAGCGTGCCCAAGATCGAGTAAGCGGAAGAGCGCAGCAGATCCCGATACTTCTGCACGTTTTCCGGAGGCGTATTGGCGGGGAAAATGATGTCGGTGTCGATGGTCTGCAATGACTTCTCGGCATTTTGGTGCGCTTCCCCCAGCCTCTGGTCCTTATCGAGATCAGTGTCGCGGGTTCGTTCGGTCAGAACCTCGGCCACATCGACCAGGGATTCGGGATCGTCGCCATCGATAGCCAAAGCCTTGCGACCCATTTCCAGCATCTTGTCCGCATTGTTAGTGCTTTGGTAACCGCGCATGGCGGTTTTGTACAGAATGATACGAAGTTCGCTATCGGGAAACTTGGTTGCGAAATCACCAGCTGCCTTATCTAGCGCGGCCGGATCCTGATTCGCGCTGGCTGTCTTGAAGGCATCAAATTCAGCCTGCGTCTTTGCTTGAGGCGGGTGCTTCGCCGCTGCTGCCTGACTGCCCTGCGCACCCGGCGTTTGTTGCTGACCTGCCCCTTGCTGTTGTGATGCGCCCGCTTGCGGCGCAGCCTGCTTCGGATTTGATTCCCCGGCTTGCGCCAAGGCGAAACAACCAACACTCAGCATCACGCTTAGGATAGCTACTCGGTTCATGCTTTCTCCATGTGCCGGATAAACC
Organism: Terriglobales bacterium; assembly: GCA_051986135.1. Taxonomy (GTDB): domain Bacteria; phylum Acidobacteriota; class Terriglobia; order Terriglobales; family Acidobacteriaceae; genus Gp1-AA122. The sequence goes on from JBPYDQ010001206.1 coordinate 19,559, forward strand.
GGCAAGGTGTTGAGAATGAAAGTTCCATAGGTTGAAGGTTTAGCAAACCCCGACGGCCCCAGTCATAGGAAGCCGTTCCCGGTAGTCGTGGGTGACCATGAGCCCTACTCCGACTTACTGTTAAAACTTCGGCGATCTACTCCTCCTTCGGCTTTGGCTGGGGAGCGACTGGCGGTTCGTAGGGCGTTTTCAGTCCCCGTTCAGCAGCCGCCTTAGCTTCCGGAAGTGTATTGCCAGCCTGTAAAGCAGCCCGATATTGCTCTACGGCTGCGTCTCGGTCCTCCCGCAAGTCGAAGATTCTTCCAAGATAAATGTGTGACCAGGCCAGCACCTTAGGTTCTTTGGACGAGCCCAGCGCGTTTTGGAAATATTCGCGAGCGCCGTCCATGTCGCTCGTCATGCTGGCCACCTGGGCCAGGATGAAATAGGCTCTTCCCGGGTCTTCCTGGTGCTCTTCTAACGCTTGCTGAGCCAGCTTCTGGGCTCCGGCTGCATCACCGGTACCGAGCCGCTTCTCGGCATTGGTCAGCAACTCAGAACGCGGCCGCGCCTGCGGAAGGTAAAGCACTTCCGGCGTGGCGGCATCGGCGAAGCGAATGTTGGAAGCTCGTTTCGACTCCGCCCTTACGTCAACGCTATTGAGAAAATCGGGGAAGGCATCGCGGAATCCCACCGGCTCCTTCTCGAACTTAATCAAGGAATCGTAGAAATGACGCGTTAGAATATAGCCCTGTTGCACCGCTTTTTCGACGCTCTCCTCGCGCCGGGTTTCGGCAGCTTGTCCACCGGGCATGGTGCGTGCTTCAATGGCCCGGATCAGGCACTCGGTTACCAGCAGGGAAATGTCATCGCGGAAACTCTGGTCAATCGGTGCCAACCGCACCTGGTCCAGCAACGGTTCCAGCTTTTGCATGGCCTCGGGGCGCTTCATGGCCAGCGGATCGAGCAAATAATGCAGGTAGGTGTGGCGGATTTGCTCCATTTTCAGCGACGAGCCTGAAGGCGAGATCACGATGTAATAGTCTGCCCCGTAGACCCGAGCATTGATCTGTCCAGGCGAACCCATGGGCTCGAGGTAAACCGTGAACTGGCGACCAAGATAACCGGATGATGTCAGCCGGAGATAGATCCCGGTGTCGAACATCATCTTGTTCAAGGGTGCGTGGAAAGTTTCGATCAATTCCTCATAGCGGTCTTTATGGTGCAGCCAGACATCGTGAAGGGCTGCCTTGGCATAAAACGCCTGCAGTAGCGGAACGAAACCGAGAACCCGGGTTGCGTCTGGCGGAAGCTCTGTTTCTTTGGCTTTCAACCGGAAGTTCGGCGGCGCTTCCAGGTAGAGTGCCAAGGAGATGTATTGCGATAGTTGCCGCGCCGGATCCGGTGATTGATGCTCTGTATAGTAGCCGCACAGTTCGTTTTCCGCGCCGGCGGCGTCGTCAGAATTTGCCACGTTCTTCGCGACCTCAGAACGGACCTGCGCGCGCGAGAGATCGGAGACATCTAATCCCTCATCATAGCCGCATGCATTGATTGCGGTAAGTACGCTGAACAACGTCTCACTGGTATCAAGGGAAATATTGGAGTTCTCCGCGGCCTTCGCCGAAGGCAGGCAAAAAACGGCTAAAAGCAGGGCTGCAATAAACGCGCTGCCAGACCAGGTACCCAGGGGGAACCTCCTGATGGCTGGATTAGATGGGAACACTAGCGCTAAGTGTAAGAGTTTTCGACGGAATGGGTCAAACGAAAGAAACTACCGGCGACCGCTGATAGCCAATCTGATCACATGGCGGGCGGAAGCCAAGCCGTCAAAGGGATACGGGGAGAGGTTCTAAGGTGGCGAAGGTCGATCGGCTTCGGTTTTTGGTGCTTTCTATTAGGCGGAAGCTGGCACCCTGCGCCGGGAACCGTTTGCCGTCCCGTGCGTCACCTGGCGCAAGGCTTTGACGAGCGCGGGGCCGGCGTTGCGCAGCTCCGCCCGGTGCTGCAAAGACAGTTCCCGCAGCATTTTCTCGCCCCTGGCAGTGAGCGCTAGCAGCACCTCTCGGCGATCATGGGTGCCACGGTGCCGGCGCACCAATCCTGCAATGGACAGTCGATTGACCAGTTCCACTGCGCTGTGATGCTGAATCTGCAAGCGTTCGGCGATCTCCGCAACTCGTGGTCGCCGGCCCGCCGGCAGGCCCTTCAATGCCAACATGAGCTGGTGCTGCCGGGGCTCCAGTCCCGCCTGACGGGCGTTTTGCTCACTGAAGTAGATGAAGCGCCGGATTTGGTGCCGCAGCTCCGCCAGAGATTGGTAATCGCCAAGATTGAGGCTTCGAACCATGGCAACTTGTCTTCCCCGTACCGACTTCTCGCTATATCGTAGCACGACATAGAGTCGGGTACTCAAGTGGTTTCCGCTGACGCGCGAGCACTGCGGGTCACGGGTGCTACCGCCTGCAAAATGAGATTGTTGCAAGTACCAAAGGCTTCTCAGGTTTGACCGAGTACAACTTGCTCCCGTAAAATAAGGTTATTCGGTAGCCGCCGAACCATCTTTCACGAGAAAACGAAGGTAACCAGCACAAACATGGCAAATCACTTTTCGGCGCTGAAACGCGCCCGCCAGACAGAACGGCGAACCGCCCGCAACCGCGCCAACCGCTCCCGCCTGCGTACCTCATTGCGCGCGATGCGCGAGAGCCTCGCCAAGGGCGACCAGCAGGCCGCCGAACGGGCTTATCGCCAGACCGTTTCTGCTCTAGACAAGGCGATTCAGAAGGGCGTTCTACACGAGAACACGGCTTCGCGTTACAAGTCCCGCCTCTCCGCCCGCCTCACGGCGTTGAGCAAATAGACTAGTACCCTTCGCCACTCCGCTATCGACTCAATTCCCTTTCTGCTGACACCCCCGCAGCGCGGATCGGGCCCGACGCCCGTCTCCTTTCGAAAGCAAGCGCCTTTGAGCTCCCCGGCCTGTCAGGCCCCGTGACCGCATGCCGGCCGGGGCGTGGGACGGTTCGCCAGATCGAGTGACACCCAGCAGCTAGCGTAGTGGAACCTCCGATGCTATGGCCTACACGGCCTACACGCATGGGGTTTACGCCAGGTGGAAGCTATCCTAGAATCCCAAGATGCCGTCCGAGCCGTTTGTAGTCGAATTTGAAGAACGAGGGGTGCTTCGCTTGCGTGGTCCTCTGACCACCGAAAACTTGCCCCCGTTTCAAAATGCCGTGCGTCGGGATGAGTCGGCGGTATTGTTTCTAGACCTCAGCGAGGTTCCCTATATCGATTCCGCTGGTTTGGGCTCGCTGGTGAGCGCCTACATATCGTTAAACAAGAAGGGTCGGCGTGTGATCCTGACGGGAGTAAATTCTCGTGTCTTGAGGCTCTTTGAGATTACCAAAGTGGAACAACTCTTCCTTATGTTCCCCGACCTCGAAACGGCACTGGCAGCATTGAACAGCTCCGGCGCGGCATAGCTGACTCAAAGTCTTCCAATTGAAGATAAAATCGCTCCGAAAACGGCAATGGGAAATTCGTGCCATTCCCAGGTCTGGGACGGGAATGTAATTTGAGAACGAGCAGCTCTGGGGGAGGGCTGTTACCGAACGCCTCATGGCTCATCTTGAGCATGGGGCGTTTGTGTTTTGCCAGACTTTTCTCGATAGAAATAGCTCGATAGAAATAGAAAGAAGAAAACCGCCGATCGGTCGCTTTTTGGCCGGCGCCCTGCCGTACCCTGCTCAGGCACCTGAAAAAATCAAATTTGAGGAGGAGTCTGTCCGCTACTGTTTCCGCTGTTTCCCCCCCGAAGTGCTAGGCGGGTTGATAGACGGATTTCGGGTGCTGGAATCGGGACTGGTGCTTGGCGGATTCGAGTTCGGACCTGCCAGTGGTGCTTCCCGACGCGTCCGAGCTACTCTGTCCGGAGTTGATTGTGGTCGCCGAACTATTGCCGTTGCCTGTATCGGAGTCGTCGCTCAGGCCGGACTGAGTCTGGTCCTCGGAACTCTGGTTGGAGCCAGATGTGCGGGTCGCGCTGCTCGACTCTGTAGATTGTCTACTGCTGTTGCTGCTGGAAGTGCTACTTTGTACGATTGCGAGCGCAGCTACTAACACCGAGAGAATTCCCGGCAATTTCTTCCTAACTATCTCCATCATAACCATCTCCATCGTCGAAAGTGCTTCGGAGTCGATCGCCTCCATCACCACTCGGCAGTAGATCAGTAAGGCGCCGCCTGTTCAATACATCGCTTCGATATAACCGCAGGAGGAAGTGCAGGCGTCGAGCGACAACTCTAGCCCGGCTCAGGCGCTCTGGAGACAGATTTGTTCCGCCCGTTCGGCTCGCTGAAGCGCTTCCCTAGCCAGCAGGGCCACTGCTCGACTACGGGCAGGGCGGAACCCGCACGGGGTAAGCTACTTGCTTGTATCCTTGGTGGGCGTGAGCGGCTGCTTGGGTGCCTTCTCCGACTCCGCCGTCTGCGCCTCGGCGCCAGGCATTAGGTCTTTGAGCGGGGCACGCCGCTGTTCCTCAAGTTCGGGATGGGGAAGCGGTTTGCGCGGCAGCATCTGATCGCGCATTGCGGTGTTATAGACGAAGATCGCTTCGATGACGGCGGCTTGCGCCAGGTCGTCAGCCTGCAGGCGCTCGTAGACGTCCATGTTGGAATGGTGCGTGCGCGAACCGTAGTCAAGCTGGTCTTGAATAAACTGGAATCCCGGTACGCCAACCGCATCGAATGCTTCATGGTCTGTACCACCCGTATTCCTCATCGTGAGAGTAGTCACCCCCAAATCGTTCAGGGGCGCAATCCACTGCTCGAATATCGGACGAATGGCAGCGTTCTCCTGTAAATAGACGCCACGAATTTTTCCGCTGCCATTATCCACATTGAAGTAGCCGGAAATTTTCTGCTGTTCCGCTTGCAGCTGGACGGGCCCGGCGGGCTTACGCAGGAATTCGGGCAGCTCGAGCTGGTCGGGAGCGGTCGAGAGCGGCACAAATCCGAAGTGGTGCTTAACGTAGCCGTAGGAGCCGAACTCGCCTTGCTCTTCGCCAGTCCACAAGCCTACACGAATGGTGCGGCGCGGTTCGATGTGCAGGGCATTGAGGATACGCATGACTTCCATTGCAACCACCGTGCCGGCACCGTTGTCGGTGGCCCCGGTGCCCGACGCCCACGAATCCAAATGGCCGCCCAGCATCACCACTTGATCTTTAAGGTTCGGATCTGTTCCCGGAATTTCCGCAATCGTATCGAAGCCATGTTCGTGGTCGCCGGTAAATTCAGTTTCGACGTTCATGTCGATATTGACAGGAACATTGGCCTTGGTCAGACGGTAGACGCGCCCGTAATTCTCAATCGCCATCACTACCACCGGCAGGGGAGCGGCATGTTCCTTCTTGTAGATGAACCAACTAAATCCTGAGCCACTGTCGTCGAAAATCGTGCCGCCGGAACCGCCGCCGTTGCGGCCATCGCGGCTCGGAACAACCACGGCGATGGCATGTTCGGCAGCGAGGAATCGGCCCACCTTTTCGCGGAATTCCCGCCTCTTGATGAATTCCTGCAATTGCTTTTGGAAATCTTCCTGGTGAGTGGGGAAATCGGCGATTTTCTTCAAATCGGCCTCGTCCCTGCGCTCAAAGATCGGCTTTTCCAGCGACGGGACTTCGCGCATTTCGCCGAAAAATACGATTTTCCCCGCCAGTTTGCCTTTATATTTGTCGAGATCCTTTTCCTCTTTGGCATCCAGCCAAAGCGCGGCACCATGGACTGGTCCGTGACTGGACGGAGACCAGGGAAGGGCCTGGGCAATGAAGACAGCCGTATCGGGCGAGGTCATGCGGACCCAAGTGTTCAATTGACGCCAGCCCATGCCGAACTCGCCCCAATCCTCCAGATGGGCGTTGCTGCACCCCATGGCACTGAACTGGTCGCGGGTCCATTCATTGGCGCGCTTCAGATTGGGCGAGCCGGTGAGGCGCGGACCGATTCCATCCATCAACGCGGAGGCGTATTCCATCACGTGTGAGTGGCCCAGACCCTCGTCACGAATGCGCTGGTACATCCCATAGTCGAGAGTCTCCCTGGCCGGCTGAGGCAGCGCGTAGGACGGTTGAGCGACCTCGTCCGCATTCTTGGACTTCTTCTCGGCCGCATATAAATGCAGGTACAGGCAAACAATTATGATGGCGATTAAGGACTTCGGAACTCGCATCTTGGGTTTCCTCTCGCTAAATAAAAGGCAGAGTAGCAGATATTAGAGCTTTTGCAAAACAGTCGAGCCTGTCCCTTGCTCCTCCCAAGCGCTCTCGCCCGTGCGGGGTAGAATCGACATGTCCAGCAAAAAACCATCCATGATCTATTCGGTGAGGTTTGTCTCGTAGGCTGTTAGCCACAGCGTTTGCGGCCGGCTTTTTTTGGCGCGCTGCTCGGGGTCGGAGGTGGAATTTTTATTGTCGGGCTCTGGCGCTTGGCTTTCACCTGCCTTTGAAAATCGCCGTGGCCGCCAGCATTCTGTCGGTGATCGCGACTTCAAGTGCGGGAACCCCTCCTACGTCGACCAACGCATCACCAATCTCACCTGGCGATGTTTCTCGAAGTCTTTACCACTACGGGTGCTCTCTCGGGCAGTGTGCTGGCACTGTTCCTAGATGAGTGGCCCATGTCGCTGGTTCTTGCCGCCCTGTTGGGATACATGGCGTATGCCGCGTATAGCACGCGCAACCTGGATGATGCCGGCATACGAACGGGGGAGTTTGCCCTGGCCAAGCCCGACCGGATCGCCAGATATCTGGATCTGCGAGGCAGCTATTTCGACCAAGCCGCAAACCGACAGGTGGACTATGTCATCTGCGGTACTCCGATCGGGATGATGGTTGCTTACCTGGCCGGGATTACGTCAGGACTGTTGGGTGTCGGCGGAGGAGTTCTGAAAGTTTCCGCCAGGAATCGCTATATGAACGTCCCTATGAAAGTCCCCGTCGGGGTGCCCATTCCCTGGATGCCGTTGGCGCCCGTGCTGCTGATTCTGACGCCCGTCGCACGCGTGATCGTTTCGATTGCCCTACTCGCCACCGATCACGGCTACAAATTCGTAGTCATCACTTCCATCGTGATGCTGGTGATCATGTTCGCGATTACACTGGGCCTGCTGGGGCTAGAGTGAATGTCTGGTCCTGTACCCAGGAAGCGCCTATGAATGTGCTAAGTCGAAGAAAACAAATGTTGGTTTCCTCGACTTGGCGGGGGTCGTCTAAGCGAGCCAGGCTGGATAAGGCAGCATTGACTCCCATGTTTGGGAGCGGTACTCTAAGGTTCAATGGTAGTGGCGTGCACGTCGGTGGCGAGCACCGCATCGCTTCTAACTCCCGGCAGAACAATCCTGTATAGAGGAAATGCGAGTCACGATGTGCTCGCGAGTCAGCAACCACATCTAAGCACTGCGTGTGCTCGATGTATGAAGTGCGCACGAAACGTGCGGGAGGTCAGAGCCAGCAGAACTGAATGAAGAAAAACATTGATATCAGTCCAAACATCGAGACCCTGTTCGGCACGCGCGACGAAAATCTGCACGTGCTGGAGGATGGCCTGAACATCACCATCGACCTGAGATCCGACTCCATTGAACTGGAAGGCGCGCCGCGGGACGTTGCGCGCGCCGAACAACTCTTCTCCGATTACGAACAACTGCAGCGGACCGGTTTCACCTTCAATAACGGTGATCTGAATAGCATGTTGCGGGTGCTGGTTTCCGATCCCAGCGTCAGCTTGCGCCAACTGGCAGAAGCGAGTAAGCAGCGCTCGTTTGGCGGCAGAAGAATGGTTCAACCCAAAAGCCCCAACCAGCGCCGGTATCTGGAGGCCATCGAGAAACACGACATGGTCTTCGGCATCGGGCCTGCCGGAACTGGTAAGACGTACCTTGCAGTGGCCATGGCGATTTCGGCGCTGCTGGCCAAGCGTGTGAACCGGATCATTTTGGCGCGACCGGCGGTGGAAGCCGGCGAGCGCCTGGGATTTCTTCCGGGAACGTTGCAGGAGAAAATTGATCCTTATCTCCGCCCGCTCTATGACGCGCTTTATGACATGCTCGATCCGGAGAAGGTGGACCGATATCTCGAGAAGAACGTTATTGAGATCGCGCCCATAGCCTTCATGCGGGGGCGCACGCTGAATGACTCGTTCGTGATTCTGGATGAGGCGCAGAACACGACCTCCGAACAGATGAAGATGTTCGTCACTCGCCTGGGGTTCAATTCCAAGGCGGTGATTACCGGCGATGTCACGCAAATTGACCTGCCTAGTGCGCGTCGCAGTGGGTTGCTGGAAGCGATTGACATTCTGAAGAGTGTCGAAGGTCTTTCGTTCGTGTATTTTGATCAGGGTGATGTCGTACGCCATCACTTGGTGCAGCGGATTATTCAAGCCTACGACGAGCACAAAGAAAAATTGGCACAGGAGCAGATGCCGCTTTTGCCCGAGAACAAAGCCAATGGCAAGACGAACGGAGTGGAAAGCTTGGTGCAGGAAACCGGCCGGGCTATGCCTCCGGATAATCGCATCGTAGAATAAAAATGGGCAGATTTATCGGGAGGGCGCCTGTAAGCGGCCCTCCTGTTTGCTTTGCGGCAAGATATCGAGAAAAGACGCAAGTGATCATCCTCAAGAAAAGCGTAGCCGGCCTGAATGACAACTCCTTGCGGCGTTTCTTGAACAGGGCTGCGGCGGCGGCCGGGGTGCGCGGGCAAATAAACGTTCTAGTCACGGGCAATCGCGAGCTGCAGTCGCTTAACCGGCGGTTTCTCGCGAAGGATCAGCCTACCGACGTCTTATCTTTTCCGGCCGATTCGAGTCGGGTGAACGGCCTGGCCGGAGATATCGCGATCTCCGCAGATATGGCGGCCGCCAACGGCGACCGCTTGGGCCACTCTGCCGCCCAAGAAGTGAAGGTTCTCGTCCTGCACGGGGTCTTGCATTTGGCAGGCTACGATCATGAGCGCGACCATGGCGTCATGGGGCGTAAGGAAGCGCGATTGCGGCGAGCACTTAAGTTGCCTGTCGGGTTGGTGGAGAGAAACGATGTGAGCACCGGCCTACCGGCAAAGAAGCCGAAAAGATCAGCGGGAAGAAGGTTATGAGTTACATGGTCGCAGCGGTGATCGTGTTGCTGCTGGCGCTGCTGGCTCTGGTGTCGTATGTGGACAGGATCTACGACGAGATCGGTAAATTTCTTGGCCGTGAATTTCAGGACAATATAGATATTTTCGAGCATGAGGTCGAGCCGCGGCTCGGGGTCGGTCGCCAGCGTAGTTCGGTTTCGATGGCAATTCTGACGCAGCTGACGATGGCCGCGCTGGCGATGGTCGTCGGCTTCAGTATCTTCCGCGATCGGGCATGGAGCGGTTACGAAATCCTACAGGCCGCCGCCGCTCTCATCCTGGTTGTCATCGTTTTCAACCGCTTACTTCCTTTCCTCTTTTTTGCCCGCACCAAGGGCCGTTGGCTGACACGTTATACGCTGCTGCTCAGACTTCTTATCTATCTTGTGCTGCCGATTACCCTGGTTTTGGGTTTCTGCGAGTCCGTGGCCTCGCTGACCAGGGAACACGGCGACGAACGTCCTGAAAGCCCAGCCGAAGCAGTGGACGCCCTGATTGAGGCGGGGCGGGAAGAAGGCATTCTCGATGAAGGAGATCGCGACCTGATTCAATCGGTGGTCGAATTCGGCGGCAAGACGGTACGCGAGGCCATGACACCACGTCCCGACCTGGTTGCGGTACCGACTGGGACGACGGTTGAGCAGTTTGTGGAATTGCTGCGCAGTAAGCCGTTCTCTCGCGTGCCCGTGTACGAAGGGAATATCGACCACGTCAAGGGTATCGTCTTTGCCCAGGATGTCTTACAGGTGGCCGACACGGAGGCCCACTTACGGACGGTCGATTCGCTCATGCGCCGTGACGTCTACTTCGTGCCTGAGACCAAACTGGGCAGCGACTTGTTGCGAGAGATGCAGCAACAAAACATCAAAATGGTGTTGGTTGTGGATGAATATGGCGGGACCGCAGGCCTGGTAACCATTGAGGATCTAGTTGAGGAAATTGTCGGGGAGATTCGCGATGAGCACGAGAAAGCCGATGTCGTCCGCGAGAGTGAACATTCCTATATTGTTCCCGGCAGCATGGACGTGGATCGCCTGGACGAGTTGTTCGGGATACGCCCCGAGGATAAGGAGGCGGCAACCGTGGCTGGGCTGGTCAGCGAACTGGCGGGGCGAATTCCACTTCCAGGAGAGGTGATCGAAGAAAATGGTCTGCGGTACGAGGTGCTGGAATCTACCGAGCGCCGCGTACAGCGAGTCCGCATCAGCACCGCGCCCCGGCAAATGAACCTCATTTAAGGCGTCTTCCCCCACCAGGCGAGAAGTGCGGGGTTTGCTTGGACAAATAGCCTTTTATTCTGGCCAACGACCAAAGACCAAACTCATATGTCCTTCCACTCCGGTTTCGTTTGTATTCTGGGCCGGCCAAATGCCGGCAAGTCCACCCTGCTGAACGCGCTGGCGGGCGAGAAACTGGCTATCGTCAGTCCCAAGCCGCAGACCACTCGGAATCGCATTCAGGGAATTATCCACATGGCGTCGGGGAAAGGGAAGGTGGGCGGGCAGGCCATCCTAATCGATACGCCCGGAGTGCATAAGCCGGATAGCGCTTTGGGACGCAAGATGATGGTGGAAGTGAGGGAGGCTCTCGAAGGCTGTGATCTGGTCCTGCTGATTGCCGACGTCACGGAGAAATCCGGTGCGGGAGATCAGTTTGTTCTCAATCTTGCGAAACAATCGGATACGCCGGTTTTCTTATTGCTGAATAAGATTGATCGCGTGGAAAAAGGCAGGTTGCTGCCCCTGATAGACGAGTGGCGGAAGCTGCACCAGTTCCACGAGGTCATACCAATTTCCGCGCTCCGGCGCGATGGATTAGATATTCTGCTGAGGCGGGTCATCAATACGCTTCCCGAAGGGCCCAGGTACTTTCCCGATGATCAAATCACTGATCAGCCAGTCCGATTTATGGTGGGGGAGATCATTCGGGAACGAGTTCTGGCTGCGACTCGGGAAGAAATTCCGTACTTTACAACCGTGATGGTCGAACGTTTCGAGGAAGATGGGAAATTGCTGCGGATCTCGGCGGCGATCTATTGCGAGCGGGAGGGCCAAAAAGGCATTTTGGTAGGCAAGGGTGGCCAGATGCTTAAGAAAATCGGCACGGCCGCCCGAATCGAGATCGAAAAGATGGTAGGAACGAAGGTCTTCCTTGAGTTGTTCGTAAAGCTGCGGCCGGGGTGGCGCAATTCTCGGGAATTTGTCGAGGAACTTGATTGGAGGCGCCAGCTCGAGAATCTAGTGGGCCCGCGCGGTCTGTGAGAGGGCACCTTCGCCGCCCGAGAGTTTTCTTGTTTTCGCCCATTAGTCTTCCAGTTTTACGCTATGGTTTACCTCGATGCGCTGCTTCGCGGCCAAAGAACAGGATTGACCTTGCACAATCGTAGTCTTTCCTGGCCGCGCGGCGCCCCTGGCAATCCCGCCAAGGTTGTCGTTTGCTGTTCCAGCCAGTTGCCGATAAAATCAGGTACAAGCGATCTCCCCCCACGAGAGCAAACATGTCGTCGGAACCCTCAGCTCCCTGCAATTTCGAATCTGACAAATTGACCATGAAGCTAAAGATAGCTTTAGCTGCCGAACGTAAGGCGGTTGACCCGGTGGTGCGGAGTGTCATGGAAGTCGTGCGACGCATGCAATGTGCCCCGGGCAAGGAAAATGACATTGAGCTTGCCTTGACCGAAGCGCTGGCCAACGCGGTGGTGCATGGCGCCAAGGAAGATCCCACGAAGACGATTGAATGCATCGTCGCCTGCGACGAAGCCCGAGGAATGTTAATCGTTGTGCGCGACCCCGGTCCGGGATTTGATCCGGCTGCCATCCCCGATTGCTGTCACGGCGAAAATCTCTATGCAAGCCACGGGCGGGGGATTTTTTTGATCAATCAGCTGATGGATGAAGTGGCTTTTCATAATGGCGGGACAGAAATACATATGATCAAGCATTAAGTAGATAGCAGTTACCGGCGAGGGCACTCTGAGACTGCTCCTGACATTTCTCAGACCAGCGACACTCCACTATTCTTTCGCGGCAATTCCCAGGGCCTTCATTTTCCGGTAAAGATGGCTGCGCTCGAGCCCGAGCACTTCGGCGGTGCGGCTTACGTTACCGTGGTTCTCGTCCAATTTTTTTAGGATGTAGTCGCGTTCATAGGCGGCACGAGCCTGATGGAGGCTGGCGAATTCGCTGGTGCCGGTGCGCCGGCTACCGTCGCGGTAAATGAGCGGTGGCAGATGTTTGCGGTCAAGTTTTGCAATCGTCGGGTTCATGATAACGATCCGTTCAATTACGTTTCGCAGCTCGCGCACATTGCCCGGCCAGGAGTAGCTCATCAGGGCAGCGACGGCGTCGTCGGTAATTTCTCTCGTCCGGCGGCCGTAGGCGGAAGAGAATTCTTTTAAGAAGTGCCGGCTGAGCAGCGGTATATCTTCGGTGCGCTCCCGCACCGGCGGCACGTAAAACGGAATCACATTAAGACGGTAAAACAGATCTTCGCGAAAATTCCCTCGGGAAATTTCTTCTTCCAGATCTTTATTGGTTGAGGCAATGACACGGGCATCCACCGTGACCGCTTCGTCCCCACCCACCGGAGTGAAGCGCTGCTCGTCGAGCGTGCGCAGTACCTTGGACTGAGTCTTAAGACTCATGTCACCAACTTCGTCAAGGAACAGAGTGCCGCCGTGCGCTTTCTGGAACTTGCCTTCCTTGTCGGCGTTGGCCGCGGGAAATGACCCGCGAATGTGACCGAACAGTTCACTCTCGATCAGGTCTTCGGGGATGGCGGCACAATTGAGTTCAACGAAGAGGGCGTCTTTGCGAAGACTCTGCGCATGGATCGCGTTGGCCACCAGCTCCTTGCCCGTACCAGACTCGCCGTAGATCAGCACCCGCCCGTTGGTCGGAGCCATGATCATGATCTGCTGGCGGAGGGCCTTCATGGGAATGCTCTCTCCGACAATCACGCTCTTCGTTTGCAACTGCCGTCTGAGATCGACGTTTTCCCGTCGCAAGCGGCGGGCATCGATGGCATTTTTTAGCAGGATGAGAGTCTTATCAAGCGACAGCGGCTTTTCCAGGAAGTCGAAAGCCCCCAGCTTGGTAGCGCGCACCGCAGTCTCGATATTGCCATGGCCGGAGATCATGATGACTTCGGGGGACTGGTCCGCATCTTTGATCTTTTGCAAGGTATCCAAGCCGTCCATGCCGGGAAGCCACACGTCCAAAAAGATCGCGTCGAAACTCCCTTTACGGAGGAGGTCAAGACACGCTTCCCCGCTGCCCGCTTCGGCCACCTGGTAGCCTTCGTCCTCTAAGACGCCCTTGAGGGATTCCCGAATGCCGGATTCGTCATCGACGATAAGGACACTATGCATGTTGAGGGCTGGCCTGGGAAGGGACGGCCTCGGGCGCAACCGGCAGTTCAACGATGAACTTGGCGCCGACGGGTTGGTTCTCCTCAACTCGAATGGAACCGTGATGGTCCTCAATGATGCGACTGACGATGGCCAGTCCGAGACCGGTACCGCGTTTCTTGGTTGAGAAATAGGGCAGGAATAACTTTTCTTTCAACTCGGAAGTTACTCCATGGCCGCTGTCGGCAACGATGATCTCGACCATATCCCGGCTGCCCAGCAGAGAGGTGGAAATCTGAATTTCCCGGACTAGCGCGTCTTCGACAGCTTCGGCGGCATTGTCCACCAGATTGGCCAAGGCACGCTTAATTGCCTCCGAATCAGCCATAACTTTGGGCAGATCGGGAACCAGCAGAGTGCGAACCTGGATCCCGTCCAGCCGGCCATTGAACATACCCAGCGCACTTTCCACTATGGTGTTGATGTTCGCGGGTACGGGCGGGGCGGCGGGGAAGCGCGCCAAAGTTGAAAATTCGTTTACCAGAGCGCGCACGGTTTCAACGGCATTGGCGATCGTGTCAGCGCAGCCATGGATCACTTCCAGGGAAGCGGTGTCGGGTGGGGTGCCGCGTTCCAGGTGTTTGCGGATTCGCTCAGCCGAGAGGGCGATAGGAGTGAGGGGGTTCTTGATTTCGTGAGCGACCCGGCGGGCTACCTCCCTCCAGGCAGTCTGGCGCTGGGCCCTCAGAACGTCGGAAAGGTCTTCAAAGACCAAGACGTACCCTTGCCGCTGACGACCGTGTTCCAGGGTGGCTACGGTGACCGCAAAATTCAGCTTGCCCCCGGACGCGGAGATTTCCATTTGGCTTCCGCTGACCCCCATGCGATCCGCACGGCGGAACAGGTGGGCGAAATCCTCGATGAGCTCCGCGGGAAAGATATTCCGCAAGTCTGCCCCGGCAATGGCCGCGCGTGCGCCATTGTCGGCGGCATCCGGATAAAACAGGCGAAGGAACGCGCCGTTGGCGTGTGACACGCAGCGATCCGCATCCAGCGATAACACCCCGGTGGGTATGCTCTCCAGGATGGTTTCGATATGGCGGCGACGGCGATCGAGCGCGGCATTGGCTTCAGCGAGTTCGTGAGTAGAGTTGTCGAGTTGACGCCGGCTCGATTCCAGTTCCTCGGCCATGCGATTAAAGGAGCGCACCAGCTCGCCAATCTCGTCGGCACCGCGGACGTCGACGCGGTAATCGAAGCGCCCGCGGGAAATCTCCTGCGTAGCCTCGGCGAGGGCAGCAACCGGTCGGGTTACCAGCTTTGACAGGAACAGCGCCAACCAGGTTGTGGCAAACAGAACGACCACGGTCAGCAACATGAGCAAGCTCATGTAAGTGCGCCGAACCAACCGGCGCTGTTTGCTCAGTTCCCAGTAGCGGGTCTGACTCGCTTCCACCTCTTTGACCGTTTCGGAAAACTTCAGAGGCAGGGGCATGGCAACCAGAATCGAGCCCCGGTCGGACACAGGAGCGCCGGCTAGAACATACTCTGTCCCGGCCCATGAGAAGTTGGCCGATTGGTCTCTCAATGCCTGCTGCAAGGGCAGAACGGGTTTCAGGACGGGCCAAGGTGCGGGAGCTCCGAAGCTAGCCTCGGCATTGCCGTTTTGCAGGGCGAGGACGAATCCGCCTTGCAAAGTCGCTTCCCGCCTGCGGAACTCGGTTACGGCTGAATTAAAAACGTGGCCCGCAAAAGCGCGCTGCGTGTCCGGAGACTCGGCAATGGCTTGGGCCTCGGCGCGAGCATTCTGGACGGCGTACTCGGAGAGCATCGAGGTCATTTCGGCGGTATCCGCACGCACCTGTTCGACAGGACTGGAAAACCACTTGTCAATCGAGTGGTTCATCAGTCCGTAGGCGAACCAGAACATCACCATCACGGGAAGAACCGACAACAGCAGGCTGAACACCACTAGACGGGTACGAAATTTCGAACCCAGGACGCCCATCCTTCGCTCGGCAAAGACCTTCAGAAGATTTCGCGCCAAGATAAAGAACAGAAACACGAACAGCAGAAACACCAGTGCCGACAGGGTCGCGAAAAAGAGCAGTTGCTGATTGGAATCGGGAGTTAGAAAGCGAAGATCAAAAGAGGTCTGAGAAAGTATGATACCGAACACCAGGAGCAAGGCGACGGCAAGTAGAACGAGAGCCCGGCGGCGTCTCGATTTTTGCTCGAGCGCCCGAGTTGGAGCTGTGGCTACCATTTAGAACATACCTTGCGTTGCAAATACTTAAGAAGGCCCTGGGGGATGTCGCCCTAATTATAACTGTGCTGAATCTTTCTGGGGGGACAGGTTCGGGGACGTCAGATTTCATCGTCTTTGGCGCCAAGCTTCCTGCGCCGCGGCTGCGGCTCCCCTGGTTCGTCCGGGAAGCGGAGTTGATAGAGGAGTACTCATCGGTTAACTCCGAGCTTAGCAGGCGGGTAGCTTACCCCTGTTCGAGGCAGACAGCGGCCCCGTCGGCGGGATGGAACAGATCGCAATTGACGTGCTCGTAATTTCGGCTACCAATCGTGATCTCGACAAACAAGTCGCGGAGAGCCTGTTTCGCGAGGAGCTTTGTTATCGGTTGAGTGTCATCCCAATTTTACATTCCACCTCTGCCGCTCATGCAAACGGCCCTGCAGCAATCCAGCGGTGTCGAGACCAAAGGAGCCGATGTCCTTCACATCTCGTATCGATATTCCGGCACTTGATGAAAAAATATGTATTGTGATCTGAGTTGTCCAGGCGATAGCAAATAGTAGCTGAGCCGGGAAGCTGTTCGTCATCCCCTGACTGCCGGCTAGCGTATCTTTGCCGTATACTCCTCTCAGCATGCGCTATATTCTGCGCTTCCTCTGGAATGCAACTCGCGGACACCGCCTCGCGCCCTGGCGCAGTCCCTATCTGCTCTGGCGCATAGAAACCTACACCGGCATCAAAATGCAGCAAATCCACTTTATCGAGTTCTGGCTTTTTGCATGGCGTGAGCGCGAGGAGTTGTGGCGCTTTCTAAGATGGACCGGTGAGATGGAGCGTTATGCTCGCCCGAAGACGAAAGCGTCGTAGTCGAAGGCGGAATTTTCCAGGTGCTCTGGTCCTGGCCAGGTGCGTCAAAACCCACCGGAATCGAGGCCCGGCGGGGGCCGATGAGCCAGTGCCCGGCTCTGGACGATGTATTAGTGGAAGGGCACACTGAGGGTTTCCGGTCAGTCCGTGGATGCATGGGCGGAGTTGCCCGCTGTTCGCCCTCGCCTTCTTACATGTGATTGGGTTAACGGGTCGGAGGATTTATCTCCCTCCACCACCGCTGCCGCCCCCGATTAAAATGGAGAGTAAAAGCAATATTAAATCCATACCGTGGTACCTAATTGCCGTACGGCTGTAACTAATAGTTAGTTTGCTGTCATTCGGCAGATGTGACAACTGGTTGATTTGCCAGTCACTTACTGCGGGACCTCGCACGCGCTCCTCTCATCAACTCCATTGGGCCTTTGCACATAACTCCTAATCGGGCTAGCCCAACGATCGCGCCAATCCTCGATTGTTTACCGAAAAGGTATTGATTTGAACGAGATAACCGGAGG
>JBPYDQ010001207.1:0-9951 GCA_051986135.1 Terriglobales bacterium
GTCGGCGACCTCCGTGATAGCCTTTCTCTTCTGTTCTCAAAGCTTATGCCCAACCCAGCAACGTCCCTGGACCTCGAGCAGGCCGCCAAAGAAGTGATGGCTGAGCACGGCTTCGATCCGCACTTTCCGCCCGAAGCAGAACAACAGCTTGCCAAAATACAGAGCCGCCCGCCGGACTGCTCGCACAATGACAAGATTCGTGATCTGCGGGATCTTCTGTGGTCGTCCATTGACAATGACGCGTCGCGTGATCTGGACCAGATCGAAGTTGTCGAACACATGGCCGGAGATCAAATGCGCATCATGATCGGGATCGCCGATGTGGATGCCTTGGTGCCGAAGGACTCACCGATTGACCAGCACGCAGCAAGGGAGACCACCACCGTCTACACCGGCGTGAGAATCTTTCCCATGTTGCCGGAGAAGCTTTCCACGGGTGCAACTTCCTTACTGGAGGGCGCCGATAGGCTCGCGGTCATCATCGAGTTCGTCGCGAATGCGGATGGGACGATCGACTCAGGCGACGTTTACGGTGCGCTGGTAAGAAATCGGGCGCAGCTCACCTATGATGCGGTGGGAGCGTGGATTGAGGGTCGGGGACCGGTGCCAGCGAAGATCGCCAGGTCCCGTGACCTACAACAGCAGTTGCGGCTGCAGGATCGGATTGCCCAGGCCCTCCGGAATCAGCGGCACCAACATGGTGCATTAGACATTGAGACCGCGGAAGTCCGTCCGGTTTTCCTCAACCAGAAGATCGTGGATATAGCCAACCAGGAGAAGAACCGCGCCACCGACTTGATTGAAGATTTCATGATTGCTGCCAACAGCGTCGTCGCGCGCCAGCTTGCAAATGTTCCCTCGATCCGGCGCGTCGTGAAAACACCGGAGCGCTGGGATCGCATCGTCCAGTTGGCAGCAACTCACGGCTACAAGCTTCCCGCGCAGGCCGATTCGAAAGCGCTGAACGATTTCTTATCCAGCCGTAAAGTAGCTGACCCGGATCACTTCCCCGACCTGTCGCTGGCGATCATCAAATTGATGGGACCGGGCGAGTATGTAGTCGAGCGGCCGGGAGATCCCGGGCAGGGACACTTCGGTCTGGCGGTTCAGGACTACACACATTCGACAGCGCCTAATCGGAGATTTGCGGACATCGTTACCCAGCGACTCATCAAAGCTGAAATGGGTGGCAGGCCGGTAGGGTACTCTGAGGAAGAACTTGACGGAATCGCCCAGAATTGTACGCGTAAAGAAGATGCCGCCAGGAAAGTGGAGCGCGAGATGTCAAAGCGCATCGCCGCTGTTGCCATGAGCAGTCGGCTGGGCCAAGACTTCGACGGCATCGTGACCGGAGTCACAACGCGTGGAACATTCGTTCGGGTTCTCAACCCGCGTGTAGAGGGCCTGCTGGTACGCGGAGGGCAAGGACTTGATGTCGGCGACAAACTTCGGGTGAAGTTGCTGCGCACTGACCCGCGGCACGGCTACATTGACTTCGAGCGTGCCTGAACGGCCGTCAAGATCTGCCGAAACGGTAGCCCGGCTTCAATTCGCAGCGATATGCCTTATTCTTTTGCGCATCAACCTGCGCCGTGCAGTCTGCCCAATCCAAAATCAGCGCTGGCCCCAGTGGAAAGACAATGGTTTCGCCGTTGAGTTCGGCCTGCAGGGTTACCCCTTCGGCAGTCGCCGGAACTGTGAAGTTCAGGGCTCGCCCGAGTACAAACGGGTGAGACTCGCGGACGACGTCGCTGATCGCGGGATGAATCACTTCGGCTTCCACCAGGAACACGGCTGTATCCGACCAATTTTTTGCGGTTACATGGATGCTGGGTCCGCCTCCCAACAGAGACCGGTCATCGATTCGGGTGAAAGGACATGGCCCGGCAATGCAAGAGGCGCGCCCATTACGAAACTGGTTTCCTGGCCCTGCGTCGAGGGAGATCGAGCCGCTCGATGCCTTCCATTTTCCGTCTGGAGAGCAGAGATCATGCCCATTGCACGGTACATTCCCCTTGTTCGCAACCTCGAACGTCCGGGCTGCACTGCCCACGTTCGCGGCGGTAACGCTTTTGATCGAGTATCGAACCAGTACGTTGCTGATTGTGACTTCGGGCCCACTTGGTTGTGGGATCGCTTCTCGGTGAAGCGATTCCATGTGGAGCACGTATAGTTGATCGCCGACATAATCATTGACGTTTAGCGGCTGGTACGCCGGATGACTGAGCTCGAAGGTGACCGACCGCCCGCGGCGAATATCCCTGGGCAGCGTGAGCGCGAAAAATCCAGCGTTATCGGACTTGGTTTCGGCTAGAGGAGCCGCGCCTGCACTCTGCATGCTGAACAGACGCGACAGGTCGGAGGGGGGTACCGCCGATGACAAGCGGATGGCGATGCGGGCATCAGCCACCGGAAGCTGCCGTCGGGGGTCCGGATCACTGGTAACTACCGCACCCTTAAGAATCAAGGGCTTGGTTTTGAAGACACCCCCGATCCACACGCCAGCCACGGCGCCGACCAGTAGCAGAATGCCTACAAAAAGACCAAGCCTGGATCTTCGTTTCATCTATTATTCTATGATAGCTAACGTCGGTCCGGTACTGCTCCTACTTGCGCGAAATCATTTAAGATCGTGGAGTGCAGAAGAAGGCACTGTATGGATGCCGCTCGCGCCGCGATTTCCTCAAATCTCTGGCGGGCATGGCGGTGGGGATACCGCTAGCAGCGTCGGCCCCGTTTTCTCCTCTTGCGCACGCTCAGACAAGCGGCGCTGCACGATCCGGGCAGCCGCCGAAGCCTGTGTTCTCCCCCCAAGACGATCAGTTGCTCGACGACATGGAGCGACTGAGTTCGTGTTTTTTCTGGGAACAGGCGAATCCGGACACCGGTCTGGTAAAGGATCGCTGTAACGCGCGCGACGCTATCTCGGACAAGAATACGGTGGCCAGCATTGCCGCTACAGGATTCGGACTGACCGCCCTGTGCATTGCGGTGCACCGGCAATTCCTTTCTGCCGATGAGGTGCGCAGGCGAGTGGTCACAACTTTGCAGTTCCTGTCCGAACGGCTTCCCAACCACCGCGGATTTTTCTATCACTGGGCGGACATCAACACGGGCGAGAGGGTGTGGGACTCGGAAGTCTCGTCGGTCGATACGGCGCTGCTGCTCTGCGGCGTACTCACCTGCCGGGAGTATTTTCGCGACCGGGAAATCACTCGACTGGCCAATGGCATTAACGACCGCATCGATTGGACCTGGCTTTCCGAAGATACCTCGCTGCTTCCGCACGGCTGGCTGCCGGAGGCGGGTTTCCTGCCCTACCGCTGGGATTATTACAGCGAGTTGATGATGATGTACCTGCTGGCCCTCGGCTCATCGACGCACCCCATTCCGGCCGAAACCTGGGACGCATGGAAGCGCGTGCGCTTCGACTACGAAGGTATGCGCTATATCGGATCGTTCGCACCGCTGTTCGTACATCAATACTCACAAGCCTGGTTCGATTTCCGAGGAAAGAGCGACGGCTACGCCGATTACTTTTATAACTCGATTATAGCGACCAAAGTGCATCAGCAATTTTCTCTGGAACTGGGTAAACAGTTTCCCGACTACAGTGAGGACTTGTGGGGGATTACGGCTTCTGATTCGCCGAAGGGTTACGTGATTTGGGGTGGTCCCCCGATGATGGGACCAATCGACGGCACCGTGGTACCGAGCGCGTCCGCCGGATCGCTGCCCTTTTTGCCCGCAGAAAGCATGCGGGTGCTGAGGACGATCCGAAATCGATATCCGGCAGCCTGGACCAATTATGCATTTGTTGACGCCTTCAATCCACTGACGGGCTGGTATGGCACGGACGTAGTAGGCATCGATACGGGCATCAGCATGTTGATGGCGGAAAATGCGCGCACCGCCTTCGTGTGGAATACGTTCATGCGGAGTCCAGAGGCCAAACGGGGGATGGCGCGGGCCGGGTTTCACGCCTATTAGGGAAATGCGAGGCGAATACCGGGCCAAGCGGTTGTGCTCACCTGGGAAGAATCACACCTTCAGCAATCTCAGCGTGAAATCGGGTATCGGGTGCGCCATTCGTAGTCCATTTCGCCGGCAACGGCGAAACAAGGTTTTCATAGCGGACGCTATGGCGCGGTCGCAACAGGTTGCACATCCCAAGAAACCTGCAATTTTGCGGTAGGCGGAATTTCCAAATTTGCCGACGCGGACAATGTCCTGGTTTAAGTATGGTGGGGATAGCTTGGTTAGAAGCGCAGATCGGAGGCAAGGCACCCCGGCTCCGGCCAGCATAGATATCCAGAGGATGATGGCTACTACTCTGATTAAGGGTCCGAAACTTTCCTCAATTACAGCAGCTTGCGCGTACCTATCACCGATCAACTGACGCACGCTGGAGCGAGCCGCGGTGATGGTTCCGACAACGTATGCCCAACCCGTCTACCATTCTCCAGACGTTGCGCGTCGCGCAGGCGGCAAAGGGGTCACCTAGGGCGGTGCCTACAACCTCAATTCTTCGTCTTCCACCTACCCCAGCGCAGGAAGACTCAAGCATCTACTACGGCGAACAATCCCAACCGGAGCGAGGCGTCAAGGACGAAGGCAATGGAAACGTCGCCCAAGGCGACGAAAACTATGGCGGGCCGAGTTGCGAAGGGGAGCCGAAGCGCGGAAGATGGGCCGGCATCTCTGGTCGGCCGAATGACTCCGGGCCCTACAGGAGATATTGGTCAGGCGGTATGGCCTCACCAGAAACCTCACAGTGCTTTTCCGATTTGCTGACTTGGCGTTAAGAACAGGGACATTCCATACGTGGCAGGCGTGGTGCAAAACCTCAGTCGAGAAAGGATACCTTTTTGGCGCAACCATACCGTTGTGACCTGAGGACACGATCGGCTGGCCATTGTCCTGCTGGGGTTTCGGGCTTTTCCGATTGTGGCTCGAATGTCCCGAATTGGGGTACCGGAGTTCCACCGGTGGCGAAATCGCTCATCCACCATTAAACTGTTCCGCATCCAAGCAATGAGGCTGTTCGGGCTGATCGAGGACAAACAAGAGTGCGCGCGCAAATCAAGCTGGGGCGAATCGCTGGTATCGAAATCGGGCTTCACTACAGCTGGTTCATCATTGCCATCCTTATCGTTTTGCAGCTGAAGGACCAGTTCGGCATGGTGAACGCTGACTGGAGTCCGGCTCTGATGTGGGGTGTTGCGCTGGTGACGGCGGTGCTTTTCTTTGTGACGCTGCTTCTGCATGAGCTAGCGCACTCGCTAGTTGCGAAAAGCCGGGGCTTGCGCGTGCGGGCCATCACACTATTTGCCTTGGGCGGAGTTTCGCAGATCGAGTCGGAAGCCAGTGACGCGAAGTCTGAATTCTGGATTGCCATTGTAGGACCGCTGACCAGCCTCGCCATTGGGGCCGCCTGCCTTGAGCTTGAACGGCTGGCGTTTCCCAGGGCAGGATCCGAGCCAGCATCGCCGGTTGCGGCACTGCTGCTGTGGCTGGGGCGTATCAATCTAGTCTTGGCTTTCTTCAACATGATTCCGGGATACCCGCTCGATGGGGGACGCGTGTTGCGGTCCGTGATCTGGTGGATCAGCGGTAGCCACCAACGCGCTACAAGGTGGGCCTCTTATACGGGTCAGGCAGTTGCGTTTCTGTTTATTCTGTACGGGCTTTGGGGGTTTTTCACCGGCAGGAACTACCAAGGCGGCTTATGGATTGCTTTCATTGGGTGGTTCTTGCTGGACGCAGCGCGCAGCAGCTCCGCCCAGATGGAAATCGTGTCCGGACTGCGCGGGCGGCGGGTCGCCGACATCATGGAGCGCGACTGCGCACTGGTTGAGGGACATATCAGCTTGCAGGATTTCGTCGATGAATACGTGCTACGCAGCGGACGGCGCTGTTTTATCGTGGTGCAGAATAATTCCCTGGTGGGCCTGGTCACTCCCAATGAAGTTAAGAAAGTTGAGCGCTCGGAATGGGCGCAAAACAGTGTGCAGAGCGTGATGATCCCGCTCAAGCAATTGCACGTGGTATCACCGGAAACTCCGGCTGTAGAAGCGCTAGAAACGTTGACCAGGCAGGATGTGAACCAGATGCCGGTTGTTTCCGATGGGCATTTAGTGGGAATCTTCTCGCGCGGGCAAGTGATCCGTTATCTGCAGGCACATGCCGAACTTGGTCATTAAACCGGCTGCCTGCCGGAGTCGCCGGACTCCGGTCTCCATGTCCGGACGATGGACCCAATTTGCAAGTTCCGCGTCCGCCAGGCGGGCGAAGAGCGGCATGCCTTCCTTCAGGTTGCCCTTGGTGATTTCCAGAAAATAGAACTATAACTTGCTTCTGGTCTTCAGGAGAGTACTTTAGCCGCTTCCTGCAGCCCGGAACCATCCTGGTTGTGACCGCTGGGCGCAGCATCGCATAAAAAGCTTCTTCCCCGCGGCAACGGCTTTCGCGTTCCGGCAACCGCATTTTTCGCCGCGGTTTCGATAGGAGCTAACCCCTAGGAGGCGGTTCTTGTTTTGTGCGTTGTGTGCCACAACAGCGGTGAAAGGCGACAGATACTTCGGACATAGCCAACGACGCGAGAGAGGAGGCGTTCACCCTTCCCCTCAAAAGCCGCCTGAGTGCAAGGTTCTTGGCGCCCCGCTCTCTCCTCTTGGCCTGTTCCTTTTAAGCTTTGATCGTATTGTCATCTTGGGGCGATGCTTGCGACCGGGATGAACTTGTGCCGCCAGAGCGGTGAAGAAAGAGATCGGGAGGAGACAGTGAATGATTTCCTGTTATCCCGCACACTCGCTTCTGGAGCGTCCTCGGGAGTTCGGGCGTGACTATTGCTTGCCCTTGCTTCGCGGGCGGCGCATGCCCAGACAGCGATTGTAGTACGCTGACAGGAAACGGCAGGAACAACTCGGATTGCTATAATCGCGAGCAATTATGCACTCAGCTTTTCTCCGCATTATTCCCGTCCCCGAACAGAAGCACTTTCATGATGTGTTGCTTGGTTGGCGGCAAGACTGGATGACGTTCGTGGGCCACGTGCCCGGTATTCTGGCCACTATCATCGTCGCAGTTGTGGTCTTACGCATCCTGCGCGGGCTGATAAACAGGCTAGCCAGTTTGTCCACCGGCAAGATTACGACCGGTCTGCGCGCCCAGCAGGTCCGCACGCTGGCCGGCGTATTGAACAGCATCCTCACGGTTCTGGTTGCAGCTGTAGCTCTTCTCCAGATTCTGGAGTCTCTCGAAATAAAAATCGCGCCCCTGCTGGCTAGTGCCGGTATTGCCGGGCTGGCCATTGGCTTCGGTGCACAAACACTGGTCAAAGACTACATCAATGGTTTCTTTGTTCTGCTCGAAGACCAATACAATCTCGGCGACACTGTGCGCTTGTCCGGCCTCAAAGGCAAGGTTGAGAACGTGACGCTACGGCGTACGGTACTGCGAGATGACGATGGAACGGTGCATATTATCCCCAACAGCCAGATCACAACGGTGTCCAACATGAGCCGCGACTGGGCTCAGTTGTCGTTGAGAGTGATCGTCGCTTACCAGGAGCCAAGCGAGAAAATTATGCGCTTGCTCGAGCAGGTCGGGGACGATGTCCGCCACGATTCGATGTTCGAGGAAGATGTCGTCGACCTTCAGGTGGCGGGCATTGATCGGGTAGGCAACGGGGAGGCCGAATACCTGGTGCTGATCAAAACGCGACCCAACAAGCAGTTTGGGGTCAGCCGCGAATTGCGCAGGCGCATCAAAGAATGCTTTGAAAAGAATAGTGTCAAGCCTGGGCCGCCAGGGCGGGCGTACGTGGCCGAGAGTGACGCCGAGCGTAAGGCATGAGGAACAATAGGGCAACAGAGAGGTCTCTCCCCGCTATAAATTCCTTCTATACGCCTGATAAGTTTTTCCGATTGTCTGGCGACTGGCCTGCACGATAAGCTAATGGGTTCCCGATCATTCCCCAATCCTCACCCCTGTGCTGAGGTTCATCACAAATAATTAAGGAGAATTATGGTGACAGAACTGCGGAATTTCCTGGCCATCCCGTATGACGAACTGGAAGAAATGAATTTGAAGGCGAAGAAGCAGCGCATGGATCGGGTTGCGCTAGGAAAGATCCAGGAAGAGCGGCTGAAATATCTAGGCGATGAGAAGCGCATCAAGGCCGTGACCGTGCTGTTCAGCGATCTGGAAGGCCGATTGCACATGCTGGATTACGATAAGAAATTCCTGCTGAAATCGTATGACAACCTCACGTTTGATGGGTCCTCAATCCGAGGGTTCACTGCGCAAAGAGAAAGCGACTTGCGCCTGGGTATCGATTGGAGCGCCTTCTACTGGGGACCGGCCGACGTGTTCGGGCCAGGCAAGGTTCTGGTTTTTGGCGATGTGATCGATAAGGGTGGGACGATGTATAGCGGCGATATTCGCGGTATTTTGAAGAATTATGCCGAAGGGCTCTATCAGAACCAGGGCTACACCCTGAATGCCGCCAATGAAATTGAAGGATTCTTATTCCAGGGAGCAGATGCGGAGCGACGTTTTCACGAAACTAAGCGGTTCGAGTACGTCAATACCGGCGGCTACTACCATTCTCTGCCGGGCGACCTGCTGCGCACTTTCATCGATACAACTGCCGAGGTCCAGCGCGCTATGGGGTTCCAGAACGAGAAAGATCACCCCGAGGTGGCGCCGTCGCAGTTCGAGATCAATTACAGCTATTCCGAGGTGGTCGCTGCAGCTGACCAGATTCAGCTTTACAAGCTGATTTGCCGCCAGGTGGCGACCAAAATGGGGCTGACAGCGTCCTTCTTGCCGAAACCGGTGGTGGGTGTCAACGGTAACGGCATGCATACCAATGTTTCCATCAATAAGGGGGGAAAGAATCTATTCTGGGACCCCAAAGGGGAGGAACAGCTAAGCAAGATGGGGTGGGAATTCGTGGACCGCATTCTCACGCACGGCAATGACATTTGCCTGTTGCTGAATTCCAGCGTCAACGCATACCGGCGCCTGGACCCGCACTTTGAGGCTCCCAACCAACTGAAGGCGTCGCCCACCGATCGTGGCGCAATGGTGCGCATTCCCATCGGCAACGAGCGCAGCATGCGCGTGGAGGTACGGGCGGTGGCTCCCGATTCCAATCCCTATCTGGTGATGTATTCCATCTTTAAAACGGGGATTGAGGGCGAGACGGCCAAGATCGACAATCTTCGCGCGGCGGAGCGCTATCTTCCCGACAACATCTACGCGGCGCTGGAAAATTTCCGCAGTGCCCACTGGACAACGAAACTGTTCGGCGCGGACGTGAAGGACCGTTACGCCGATTTGAAACAGGCTGCGGCAGACCGGTGTCCACGATTATTGGGGACATTCGTGAAAGCACCTGAGGTGCAGTATCATCATGATGTATACAACCAATATCTCTGGAATCTGTTCTAGAAAACGAATTCCGTTTGCGGCCCCCGACTAGCTTGGTCTGTTCGAAAACCTCGGCGGGGCCTGCAAAGTGAGTCGGCTTCCCCTCGCGCTTGTACCCGTATCCACGGGTATCCAAGCTTCCTGCCGCGTGGACTCAAGGACGCACGGCAGATCAGCCTGGCAACCACGGTCCACAGCGTAAGTCGCACGTTGAATGTGCGCAGCGGAAATCGACTGCGAATGGCGCTGGCTGCGGAACCACCCGCTTACCCTTCGGCGGCGACAGTCGGGCTGCTGGTGTAGTGGTCGTGATGAACAATAGGTTGTCTCGCGGCGAAACTCCAGTTGATCACGCTGGTGCGGCGGCGCTGCCGGTAGTCTCGTTCACGTGGTCCAGTTGCAACGGTTCTGACTGGCAGACTAAAACGGCCGCTCGACGCCGTTCGTGGTCGCAGCAACTTCCGGGAACCGGGAAGCTTTCATCTGCCAGCGGCTTCGTTGCGAGCTTGCCGG
>JBPYDQ010001208.1:0-16161 GCA_051986135.1 Terriglobales bacterium
CATGTATTGCTGATATCCTCCGTCGTAGCTGATGCCCGCAACTTGGGCGTTGCGACAGTAAAGGAAACGTCCGCGGCGGCATTCGACACACGTGTTATCTTGCCCGCCATGCCAGCCGACTCCAACGCGTTGTCCCCGCTCCCATCCGGTGACCGCGGCGCCGAGTTCGTCGATGAGGCCGGCAACTTCGTGCCCAGGAACTCGCGGATACTGGATTCCCGGCCACAGGCCATCTTTCACAAACACGTCGCTGTGGCACACGCCGCAGGCACGCACCTTAATGCGAACCTCCCGCGGGCCCGGCTTTGGCTTCACTCGCTCGACGATCTCAAAGTCTCCTCCGGGCCTCGAGATCGCGGCCACCTTCATCCTTGCTACTGCTGCTGTCGATGTGGCCATAAACCCTCCGACGAACTCTCAGCTGTTGAATTCGGCACCGAGGCTCAAAGATGATCGGCTTGTTTCTTACGCGGCCGCGCTTGCGACCGCCGACGCTTCATGACCAGTCGGATTGCTCCAGCCTCCTCTCGGTGTCACTCGTTCAACCTCACGTGGTCCCCAGGTGTTCGGGTGATACTGGTAAATCGGGGTGCTCATTTTCAGCACCGGATCGACGATGCGCCATGCTTCCTCCACGTAGTCCTCTCGCGCGAACAGCGTGGCCTCGCCTTCCATTGCCCCTCCCAACACCCGCTCGTACGCATCCATGTCGGCAGCACGCGGAGACCGGCTGGCTACCATTTCGATCGCCTGGCTCGCCATACCCTCGCCCGGGGCCAATACCATCATTCCCATGGCGATGGTGACCTCAGGACTGAGACGGAGCCGCAAATGGTTTTCCGTCAAGGCGCTCTCGGGAATCAATGTAGGAGGCTTGCGAAACCTGCCGACAATTTCCGTGGAAGTCACGGGCAAGCATTTTCCGGCACGGAGGTAGAAAGGCACTCCTTTCCAGCGCCAGGAATTGATCTCCAGCCTAAGCGCAGCAAAGGTTTCCGTTTTCGAATCCTTTGCTACGCCAGGTTCATCGCGGTAGCCGAGGAACTGGCCGCGTACGAGATTCTCCTCTTCGATTGGTGAAATCGCTTTCAGCACCTTTACTTTCTCGTCGCGCACGGACTCGCTGTCCAATCTTGCTGGCGGTTCCATCGTCAAATTAGAAAGAACTTGAAAGAGATGGTTCTGGACGACATCGCGTATGGTTCCTGTCTGATCGTAGAAGCCTCCTCGACCTTGAACGCCGAAGTCCTCTGCCATGGTGATTTGCACGCTCTCGATGTAGGTGCGGTTCCAAAACGCTTCAACAAAAGCATTCGCGAAGCGGAACGCCAACATGTTGTTGACCGGGCGCTTCCCGAGGTAGTGATCAATGCGAAAAATGTCCGCTTCGTCGAAGACCCCAAGCAAGACTCTGTTAAGGCCTTGCGCCGAGGCCAGATCGTGCCCGAATGGCTTCTCGACGATAACCCGCGCACCCCGGGCACAATTCGATTTCGCTAACTGCTCCACGACGGTTTCGAACAGAACGGGCGGAATGGCCAGGTAATGAGCGGGATAGTGTGCGTCCCTGAGCTCCTTGCGAAGGGCTTCGAACGTGGCGGGGTCCTGATAATCGCCGTCGACATATCGCAACAAGCCGCAGAGCTTTTCGAACGCGACGGCGTCGACTCCACCGTGTTTCTCCAGGCTCTCCTGGGCACGCGCCCGAAGCCGATCGAGGTTCCATCCGGCCTTGGCTACTCCGACGACCGGTACATTCAGGTGTCCGCGTTTCACCATTGCCTGCAGTGCCGGGAAGATCTTCTTGTAAGCAAGATCGCCCGTAGCACCGAAGAAAACGAGCGCGTCCGATTGGGGGTTGGTCATTAGATATCCCTTTCTCAAGCAGCCTCTGATTTTCCTGCTGGTTTCTCCAAGTGCCCGCCAAACTCGTAACGCATGGCAGACAGGAGCTTGTTCGCGAAGTCCGCTTCACCGCGTGAGCTGAAGCGTTCGTACAGAGATGAGGTTAACACCGGTGCGGGCACCGCTTCATCGATGGCTGCCTTGATGGTCCAGCGTCCTTCGCCGGAGTCCGACACTCGCCCGGCGAACTTCGAAAGAGTCGGATCCTCGAGCAAGGCGGTGGCCGTAAGGTCCAGCAGCCAGGAGGCGATCACACTGCCGCGCCGCCACACTTCCGCAATGTTCCGCAGATCAAGCTCGTACTGGTAGTGTTCAGGATCGCGCAAGGGCGTAGTCTCGGCGTCAATCTTCGTCTCCTGCTTTCCGACGTTCGCGGAACGCAGCACCGCCAGTCCTTCGGCGTAGGCCGCCATGATCCCGTACTCAATTCCGTTGTGGACCATCTTGACGAAATGGCCGGCGCCGTTCGGACCGCAGTGCAGGTAGCCTTGTTCGGCAGTGCCATCATGCTTTTCGCGGCCGGGCGTGCGCGGAATGTCGCCTATACCGGGGGCAAGCGCTGAGAAGATCGGATCGAGGTGTTGAACCACATCCTTCTCGCCGCCGATCATCATGCAGTATCCACGTTCCAGGCCCCAAACGCCGCCGCTGGTGCCTACATCCACATAGTGGATTCGCCTCGCTGCAAGGTTCCGTGCACGCGCAATGTCGTCAACGTAGTAAGAGTTTCCGCCATCGATGAGAATGTCGCCTGCCTCCAGGTGGGGCAGCAGGGCGGCGATAGTCCTCTCGACGACTGCCGCGGGAACCATCAGCCACACCGCCCGCGGTTTTTCGAGCTTTTTCAAGAGATCCGGAAGCGAAGCTGCTCCCGCCGCGCCTTCCTTCGCCAATTCGCCTACCGCTTTCGACGACACGTCGAACACCACGCATTCGTGACCTCGGTTGACCAGCCGCCGCACCATGTTGGCGCCCATTCTTCCCAGTCCGATCATTCCTAGTTGCATAAGCGCTCCTTTTCTGAAAACGTATTGCAGGTCCCCTTCGGTTAGTGCGCCACCTGGGTGACGGCTGCTCGCAATGACTCGATCGCGGCCTCCACCCCTTGGCTCGTGGCAAAGATCGACGATCCGGCCACAAGAACGTTCGCCCCGGCCGCCACTACGAGCGGTGCAGTCGCATCGTCAATGCCTCCATCCACTCCCAGCTCACAGCCGGGCTTGATCTGCCCGATCATCTGCGAGACTCGCCGGATCTTGGGCAGCGTTGACTCGAGGAAATGCTGATGTCCAAAGCCCGGGTTGACGGTCATGACCAACACCTGGTCGAGGTCCGGGAGAATCTCCTCAAGTACGGCCGCCGTTGTGGCCGGGTTTATGACTACTCCCGAGCGTTTGCCCAAAGCTCGGATGCGCTGCACGGTGCGGTGCAGATTGTTGTTACCCTCCCAGTGGACAAGAAATGAGTCGGAACCAGCCGCGGCGAACTCGTCCAGGAAAAAGTCCGGGTCCGATATCATGAAGTGCGTTTCCATCGGCAGGGAGGTGACCCGCCGCAGTGACTCGACAATCGGTGCCCCGATCGCGATGTTGGGGACGAAGTGTCCGTCCATCACATCGATGTGAATCCTATCAGCACCAGCCCGCTGGGCTTCAGCCACGTGTTCACCCAAACGCGCGAAATCGGCTGCCAGGATGGACGGTGCGATTTTTATGACATCGTTTCGCATCTCGCGAATTTCCTTCATCGACTGGAAGCAGCGCGAGTCTTACCGCGGGCATTCTCAAAAACGTCCACAAACTCACGATAGCGGTGGGCAATCTCCGCGACAGCGGCGTCGCGAGTGATCTGCTTCGCGCACAGTTGCAAAAGAGGGTCCCAGAAACTAGTTCGGCCCACCGCGAAACCGATGAAACCCGGCACGGTGGCTGCTGTACTCAACCATTCCCGCACCTTCTGGTCGTTCTCTCCGCGGCCCAGAATGATCGAGCCTACTTGATCGCGCCCCCCGCGACGCGCACTAGCCACGATCTTTTCGCAATCCTCACGCCGGTCGAGTCCCTCGATTTTCCACACATCGGGTTCCACTTGCGCATCCTGCAGTTCCTCGATGGTCTGGGCCATCAGTCGAGGGCGAAGCTCCAAATCGTAGGCCTTCCTGTCTCCCTTAAGCTGATCGAGCTGTTCGGTCTCGGGCGGCACAAGCAGCTCGAACATGAAACGGCTGCGACCCTGGGATTGCAGGAATTCGGAAAGCCTTCTCAGACGGGCCGCTTGCCTGTGGTTTACAGCGCGATCGCCCTCGGGGTTATAACGAACCAAAACTTTGCAGAAGGTTGGGTGAAAGGCCTCGATGTGTTCGGCAAAGTCTTCACCGTACTCGAAGTCAAACTCCTCCTGGCCACTTCTCTCGGCGGGGCAGGCGGTCGTGTAGCCATTCGCCGCCGCATCGCGAAGAATCGCGGTACCAAACCGCTCGTCCACCAGAATGCCAGCCTTCTGCCTGGCTACACCGGCTTGGATCGCAGCCTTAAAGCCGTCATAAATTACTTGCTTCGTGGCGGCGATCTCGGCCGTCTGATAGGGGCTTAGGGTGCCCTTCCACCCGAACATCTTGGTCTGGAACGAGGCCCGGTGGTCAAACGGCAGGATATATAGAGGTTGGTTAAAGCCGACAGCCTTCATTGCGACTCCTTGAGCTTGCGGTACCGACGAATCAGATTGTTAGTTGAACTGTCATGGTTAAGCATTGGTTCCGGATCGTTCTCGAGTTCCGGGATGATGCGCTGCGCCAGAACTTTGCCGAGCTCAACCCCCCACTGGTCGAAGGAGTCAATGTTCCAAAGGACGCCCTGCGTGAAAACGGAGTGCTCGTAAAGAGCCACCAGTTTGCCCAATGTTTCTGGAGTAAGCCGCTCCGCCAGAATCGTGTTTGAGGGGCGATTGCCTTCGAAGACTCGATGCGGAACCAGCCAGTCTGGCGTGCCCTCTGCCTTCACCTGTTCGGGTGTCTTACCGAAGGCAAGCGCCTCGGTCTGTGCGAAAACATTGGCCAGCAGCATGTCGTGATGCCGGCCAAGCGGATTGAGCGGCTTGGCGAAGGCGATGAAGTCGCACGGTATAAGCCGCGTCCCTTGGTGAATCAACTGGTAAAACGAGTGCTGTCCGTTGGTGCCCGGCTCTCCCCAGTAGATAGGGCCAGTGTCGCTAGCTACGGCTTTCCCGTCGAGTGTGATGTGTTTTCCGTTGCTCTCCATCGTCAACTGTTGGAGATATGCCGGGAATCGCTTCAGGTACTGCTCATAAGGCAAAACGGCCACCGTCTGTGCGCCAAAAAAGTCGTTGTACCAAACCGAGAGCAGGCCCATGATCACCGGCAGGTTCGCCTCGAAGGGAGCTGTGCGAAAATGCTCATCCATCTGGTGAAAGCCGTCCAGCATGGCTCGGAAGTTATCCGGGCCGATCGCGACCATGGTGGAAAGCCCGATCGCCGAATCCATCGAATAGCGCCCGCCAACCCAATCCCAGAATCCGAACATGTTGGCGGTGTCGATACCGAACTTCGCCACCTCCGCTGCATTTGTTGACACCGCGACAAAATGTTTTGCGACCGACCGCTCATCGCCGCCGAACTCGGCGAGTGACCACGCGCGAGCCGTGTGCGCATTCGTCATGGTCTCGAGTGTCGTAAAGGTTTTTGAAGATACGATAAACAGCGTTTCCGCCGGATCGAGATCGCATACCGCTTCGGCGAAGTCCGTGCCATCGATATTCGAGACGAACCGGAAGGTCATATTTCGCTGGCTATAGCGCTTGAGTGCTTCATAGGCCATGACCGGCCCGAGATCCGAGCCGCCAATGCCGATGTTCACTACGTTGCGAATGCGCTTTCCGGTGTGACCTTTCCACGCACCGCTCCTCACGCGGTCCGAGAAATCGGCCATTTTGTCGAGCACCGCGTGAACCTCAGGGACCACGTTCTTTCCATCCAGGAGAATGGAAGCGTTCTTCGGCGCACGAAGTGCCACGTGCAAAACCGCGCGCTTTTCCGTGATGTTGATCTTTTCTCCGCTGAACATGGCGTCGATTCGTGCTCGCAACCCGGACTCCTCCGCGAGTTGGCCAAGGAGCTTCAATGTTTCGTCGGTGACACGGTTCTTGGAGTAGTCGAGATACAAGCCCACAGCCTCGAGCGCCATGCGCTGACCACGATTGCGATCGTCCGCAAACAATTGCCGCAGGTGCAGCTTCGAGGCGCCGTTGGCGTGTGACGCGAGTGCACTCCACGCCAAGCGCTTGAATGCTGGCCGCTTTGCCGGTGTTTGAGCGTGTGATGCCATGGCTATGCTCTTTTCATCTCCTCCCCCTTGTGTTTTCCTGCGCTAGCCGGCGGCTTTCGACCTGGCGCTTTTGCCCAGTGAAGCGCTCTTGGAAGAAATCACAGTCATCAGGTCATTCCAGGACTTGTCAAACGATTCAGCTCCTTCCCTTTGAAGCTGTGCAGCCAAAGCATCGACGTCGACGCCCGCCTTGGCGAACTGAGCCAGCACCTCTTCCGAGTTTCCGCCGTCGGTCGGGAGCAACTCGCCTAATTCAGTGTGAGTCGCCAGGGCTTTCAACGTGGCCTCTGGCATAGTGTTCACTGTGAACGGCGCTGCCAGGGCCTTGATGTAGAGAATGTCGGAGGCTTGGGGATCTTTGGTTCCGGTGCTTGCCCATAGCAGACGTTGCGGGCGACCGCCGAGGTTGTAAACACGCTGCCAGCGCGCCGAACCGAGGAGAGCGCTGGCCGCTTTGTATGTACGTTTGGCGATCGCGATGCCAAGCTGGTTGTGCAGCTTCTCCGGTACCTTGCTGGCAACAGCGGCGTCCCAGCGGCTGACAAACACGGATGCCACAGAACCTACGCGAGGATTGAGGCCGGCATCGATGCGCCGTTCGACGCCGCGCAAGAATGCCCCGGCCGCCGCGAGGTAATGTTCGCGGGAGAACAAAAGCGTGACATTGATGGGAATGCCGGCAAAGATTGCTTCCTCGATCGCGGGAAGGCCCTGCTTGGTGCCCGGAATTTTGATTAGCAGATTGGGACGATTTGCGCGGGCGAACAACTCCTTGGCTGCAGCGAGAGTGCTGGCCGTTTCATAGGCAAGCAGCGGGGACACTTCCAGCGAGACCCACCCGTCGACCCCGTTCGTCTTTTCATAAATTGGTCGGAAGAGATCCGCGGCACGGGTCAGGTCCTCCAGGGCCAACTCGAAGAAGAGCGCTTCAACCGATGTGCCTTTCTTTACCTTCGCAGTAATCGCCGAGTCATACGTCACACTGTTCTTGATCGCATGGTCGAAGATCGTTGGATTCGAGGTGAGTCCGGTGACGGACAGTTCGTCGATGTATCGTTTGAGCGCGCCGCTGTCCAGCAGGTCGCGGGTAATGTTGTCGAGCCAGAGACTCTGGCCTTCGTCGTGAAGCAGTTGTGTGGCTTTCATCGTGTCACCTCGTCGCTTGCAAACTGGTTGTGCTCGCGTGGGCTCGGGCGGCAAGCTGATCGCTGGACGTGAGCACATGGTGGGTGTCGTTCCACAGCCGGATGGCCGGGTCCGAGATGCTGTGTTCATACCCTAGTGCGCTCAGGCTCGCCGTGCCCAGCATGAGAGATTTGCCATGGATGGGCTCGAGGCCGATCCATCGTGTAGCCAGCATTCGGAGAAAATGCCCGCTGGAAAAAACCAGAACATCCCCGGTTACCGCGCGCACGCGGCTCACTACACGATCAGCCCGAGCTGCGACTTGCTGTGGCGATTCGCCGCCGGGACAGCCATCGCGGAACAATTGCCAGTCCGGGCGTTCCTTAAGGATGTCAACCGTCAGGCGGCCTTCGTATTCACCGTAGTCCC
The DNA here is from genome assembly GCA_051986135.1 of Terriglobales bacterium. Classification (GTDB taxonomy): domain Bacteria; phylum Acidobacteriota; class Terriglobia; order Terriglobales; family Acidobacteriaceae; genus Gp1-AA122. The sequence continues at coordinate 7,800 of JBPYDQ010001208.1, forward strand.
ATTCGAGGAGGTCGGCGTCGCTTTGAGCCACGGATCCGAAGCCGGCCAGCTCGCATGTCCGCATGGCGCGCCGCAGGGGGCTCGTGAATACCTTGGCGAATGTCAGTCCACTGAGACGCTCCCCTAGTCGGTGTGCGTTAGCCTCCCCGCGCTCGGTAAGCGGCAGATCAGTGCGGCCGGTGTGTTGGCCGGTGATCGTCCAGGCTGTTTCGCCGTGCCTGGCCAGATAAGTAAGGGGAAGAGTTTTGTTCATGCCGCCACCCCGGATTTGTGCTTGAAGATCTCCAGTCCGAAACTCGCAGCTCCGACCAATGCGGCGCGTGCGGTAATCACGTGAACTGGGATACGCCCCATCAGGTCCTTGAAGCGGCCCTTCTTGCCGAAGGCTTGCATGAACTGAGGCTCCTTAAGCGCGGCTAGCACGTGCAGGGCAACCCCGCCAGCGAGATAGACCCCACCCGTTGCCAGAACTTTCAGCGCGAGATTGCCTGCTTCGCTGGCAAGAATTGAAGCCAGCATTTTGATGGTGGCCCGGCACAATTCACTTGGATTGTTTACGTCACCGGCCGCCTCCACGATTGCTTTTGTGTGATCCTTGGCGGAGGCGATCAATTGGGCGACCTCGGGTCTTTCTGGCATGTGCTCGGTGTCGCGAAGATATTCATAAATGTTAGGAATGCCGATTCCGGAGCAGACCCGTTCGACAGCCACGTGATCGAACCGCTCGAGCAGGTATTCGAGCAAATGGATCTGCCGCTCGTCAGTTGGCGCGAAATCTGAGTGACCGCCCTCCGAGCTGTGCGCCAGGTAGTGCGAACCGTCCCAAGTGAGAAATGACTCGCCCAATCCTGTTCCCGGCGCGATAACTGCGATGGTGCCCTTCGGGACGGGCTCCCCTTCGTTGAGCGTGACGAGATCGATTGCCCGCAAAACCGGAACCGCCCGCGCGACCGCTTCCAGGTCATTCATCAGATGCACCGACTTGAGATTCAAGTCTTTGGCAAGCGAGATTTCATCCATCACCCACGGCAAGTTGGTCGTTTTCACGTGGCCATCGATCACCGGGCCGGCAACATCGAAAGAGGCGTACGCGACGGGGACCCTCGCTCGAGCGAGAAACTCGGAGACCATCGCCTGCAGACTGGGATAGTCGGCACTGTGGAATTGGGCCTGAGCCAGCGGTGCGTGGGGCCCCGACTCGATCGAATAGATCGCCAGATCTGTTTTTGTACCGCCGATGTCGCCTGCAATCAGCATCGCCAAACCTTTTCTAATGTCTTAAGCGTAGCGTTCACTACTCGGTTTTGCACCGCTCAGCGCGTAAAGCGGGATGTACAGATAGCAGATCACGGGCACAAAGAACGCGTGGTGAATCCAATATGGTCGGCAATGGCTGCCTGTCTAAGGGGAGAATCGCACCGCCGACAATCGCCATGTTCAGAATGTCCGATCCATTTCCCGTCAGACAGCCGAGCTCGGATAAGCCAAGGCTATTTTTTCTAGCGAATGGCGGTGTGTCCTCGGAGGGGGTGGCCGCCTCCTCCGATTGAATCCAAGCAAGCCTAGTTCTCCTGCCGCATTTGTTGAAACTGTCAAAAGTGACAGATGACAGCTTGCGAGACGTAGTTACAATTCAGCCGCGAGAGAGGACTCAATGCCAGCACAACGGCCTGAGACTGGCCGCCGCGGTGCATGCAAAAATTCGCGACAACACGGGTTTGTCTGGTGTCGGCTGCGTTGTGCATCTCCCGCGCCAGCGCTCATGCGCCCGGCCTGGAAGAAGCCCTTTCCGGCCCGGACAGCCATGCGACAGTTCAAGGTCCTCATGGACATCTCTTCGGCAATTGCGGCGGAGTACGCTCCCATTTGTCCAGACGCGGCGCGCGCTTAGAGTTCCAATACATCTCTGACTCCCGGTCGAACCCTAAGAGCGAGCAGCCAGAGCGCTTCGCCAGTTGGAACAGATTGCGCTGGACTGTGGACGTTGGGTTTGGCGCGCTAACGGGTCAGCACGGCTTGTACTTCCACGCGACTGCGTTGTGGCAGGGCGGCGGTAATCTTGGGACGTATCTGGGCCTACTGACTAGCCCCCGCAGCATGTCAAGCGCAACTACCTGCCACCTTGATTCATGCTGGATTGAGAAACGACGGTTCGCCGAACCCGTTGCTGCGCATATAGGTCAATTCGCTGGGCAAGACTTCTGTGGAGCGCAACGCTACGCCGCCTCTTTCATCCTCGAGCCAATGGGTTACGCGCTGGGCCACTCGTTTACTGACTCCGAGTCGTTTGATCCTCTGTCCACACCAGCGATGGAAGTTGGCGTCACTCTACGCGACCTATACGTGAAGTCGATGGTCGAAGCTGAATATCGCGCCCTCGCTCTACCGCATTCGATCGAGCGGGTATGCGCAACGAGACGCTTTGAGAGAAGGAGTAGCGACAATGGCCACAGCGACCCCGCCGGCCCCCATCAAAAGAGCGGAACCTGAGCAGGTTCCAGAACAACCGAAACCCAAGCCGAAGTGGCAGAGATTCGTGGTGCCCGCCTTGGTCGTGCTGCTCGCGGCTGCGATCGTGGCCACGATCAGTTGGAACTGGAACGCCTGGGAGGGAGGGCGCATTGAACAGGTCACGGACGATGCCTATGTTCGCGGAGATCTGACTCCACTGAGCACAAAGGTTGCCGGCATCGTGCGGGACGTGAAGGTCTCGGATTATCAGCAGGTGCATAGGGGAGACCTGGTTGTCGAGTTGGAGGATGACGATTTCCGGGCACAGGTAGACCAGGCGAGCGCCGCAGTCGAAGCCGCAAACGCCGCCATCGAGAACAATCGCCGCCAACGCGAGCTTCAGGATGCCCGGATCGAGCGAGCACTGGCGGGAATCGATCAGGCAAAAGCACAGATCACCGCCGCCCAGGCTGGCATCGAGGCTGTTCAGGCAGACGTGGTGCGCACACGCGCCGAGCGCGCTCGCCAGGAAGCGCTCTTGCAAACGCACTCGGCCACGCAGCAGAAAGTGGAACAGGCGGTCGCGGACGAACAGCGGTTTGCCGCCCAACTCGCGAGCCGAGAGGCCGATCTCGAGCAGGCCAAGACTATGCTGCGCAGCAATGAAGACGCCGCCGAAGCCGAGCGGCGCACGAAGAAAGTGCTCGAGTCGCAGGAGGGGCAGCTCATTGCCGACCTCCATGTGAAGGAGGCCGCGCTAACCGTGGCGCGGGTGAACCTCGGCTACACGAGAATCGAGGCGCCGGGCGATGGCACCGTGGGGGAGAGGCAAGTGCGGCCCGGACAGTTGGTTTCGCCGGGAACGCAAGTCATCTCCTTCGTGCCGCTCACCAAGTGGGTTCAGGCGAACTATCGCGAGACGCAGCTCACCAACGTGAAAGTTGGCGATCCAGCGGAGATTCGAATCGACGAATATCCTGGCCGTGTGGTCCACGGCAGGGTGCTTGAGATTGCCCCGGCCAGCGGCTCGCAATTCGCCCTTCTCCCTCCCGACAACGCGACCGGCAATTTCACCAAGGTCGTTCAAAGGATTCCCGTGAAAATAGCGCTCGAGGATTCGAGCTTCGCGAGCAGCTTGCGCCCCGGGCTCTCGGTAATCGCCACCGTCCGGACGAGACGCTGATTGGAGCGCTGGATGTCCGCCTCGACCATAGTCCTGCCTCAACCCACTCCAGCACAACTCGCGCGCGGAATTGCGGGAGCCGTGCCAGGCGAGCTTTCCAAGAGCCCATTGCTCGGAATCCTCGGCGTAATCATCGGCGCGGGAGTCGTCACTCTCACAAGCCGCATGATTACGCTCGGTCTTCCCGACTTCCGAGGCCACCGCGGATTTGGGTACGACGAGAGCGCTTGGATCGGCACGGCCTTCGACGCAGGCCTAATGTTCATCGGGCCATTCATCGTCTACCTCGGCGGCCTGATTGGGCCACGGCGGATTCTGTTGACGGCTGCAGCGTTGTTTACACTGCTCTCGATCTTTTTGCCCCTCATTCATAATTACGCCCTCGTCATTGTGGCAGTGGGTTTGGCTGGTTTGACTTCCGGCACTTTCTATCCCCTCACGCTCACTTTTGGCTTGCGCAACATCCCTCTCCGATATCTTCCTTTCACGATTGCTCTGTACGCCTCATTCGTAGATGGTGCGGTGAACATTGCCCCGTCGCTTTACGGCTGGTACAGGGAACATCTGTCTTGGCAATGGATGTTTTGGAATGCGGCGGTGATCACCCCGGTGATGATGTTATGCATCTACTTCGGGATACCGAAATCTCCTCCCGCGAGAGAGCACGGCGAGGCGCCGAGCTTTGCCGGATTTTTATACGCGAGTGCTGGTCTTGCATTGATTTTGGCGGCGTGCGAACAGGGCGAAAGGCTCGACTGGTGGCGGTCCGGGGTATTCACTGCCCTGTTCGTCGGCGGCTCGTTCCTCCTATTGTGCGCCCTCATTCGTCGCCTGCGCAGCGCCAACCCCCTCGTTGATATGCCGTACCTCCGCCAGTGGAACACGATTCTGCTGGGCACCGGGCTGTTCTTCTTTCGCTTTTTTCTAGTGACAACCATCATCCTGATCCCGCAATCACTGGCCATCCACGGATTTGAGCCGGACCAGTTCGGGCCAGCGGTGATTTGGACCGCCGCTTCTTTCGTTCCACTTGGTTTTGTGGCCGGTGTCCTGCTTGTTTCGAACGTTGATCCGCGCTTGCTCCTCGCAACAGGCTTTGCGGGTATGGCGTTTGCCTCTTTCCTGAACGCACGAATCACCAGCGCCTGGGCGGCGCCAGACTTCTATCGCACTGAATTCCTCATGGGCTTCGGTCAATGCTTCGCCTTCATCGGTTTGGTCTCCGCGATCATCTTGCAGGGGCTTTTCTCGGGTGGGTTAGTGAAGCCCCAGAGAATCCTCACGTTTTCTGCTTTTTTTCATACCGTCAGGATTTTTGGAGGAAGTATCGGAGCGATCCTCATGGGGCGGTTCATCGCCGAGCGGGAGAAATTTCACTCGAACCTTCTGGGGCTTCACGTGCAGCACGGAAATTGGATTACCGACGGAAGCATCCGGCAATTGACGGCGGGGCTATTTGGCAAGTCATCGGGCCTGGGGCAAGCGACGGGCCGCGCCGTAGATGTCGTAAGCGCGCGCCTTCGTCTTCAAGCTTACACGCTGAGTTTGATCGACGGGTTCTACTTGGTCGCTTGGGTCTCCGTGATTGCCTTGGTGCTCGTAGCTCTTTTGCGAGAATCGCCGCTGAAATATGGCGACCTCAGCGCTATGCAACAGCATCCCGCTTCGGCGAAGGGAGGGAAGTGATGAATGTCTTTGGAAGGGCTCTAGTCGTAATACTATCTCTATCTAGTTTCGCGGTTTCCGCTCGAGCGCAAACTACCGAACCGTCATCGCGACACATCACGCTTCACGAAGCAGTTCAGTTGGCCGTAAAGCATAACCACGTTGTGCGCATGGCGGGATTCCAGGTGCAAGAGAAACAGCATGCGAAGGAATTCGCCCGGAGCGGATATTTCCCTAGCGTAACGAACGATAGCCGAGTTTTCACAGTGACGGACACCCAGTTCATTCAAATTCCGGTAGGCAGCTTGGGAACCGTAGCTGGCAGCCCGATTCCAACGGAGCCGACGACTGTCAATCAGGGTGGTAGGACGTTTGTAACAAGTGGCACGATGCTGTCGCAACCGCTTTCACAGCTTTTCACTCGAGTCAAGCCATCGAACGAAATCGCGCGCGAAGAGTTGAAAGCGACTCGCGCAAACGAACAGGAGACGGTGAACCAGATTGCATTGCGGGTTCATCAGATTTACTACCAGATTTTGGTTACACAGCTTCATCGGCGCGCCACGGAGGCGAAAATCCAGGCAGCCCAGGAGCTGGAGAGCGAGCGTGTGGAGCAGGTGAAGTATGGCAGCACGCTGGACGAACAACTCATCGAGAGCCGTGCGCAAACCCTCGAAGCCAAGCAGGACTTGCTCACCACGGAGTTGCAACTGTCCGACCTGACCATGCAGCTGAACGATCTGATAGGATTGCCCGTAACGACGCAACTCGAGCTCGATCCCGCTGTCCCCGAACGCCAGGAAACTTGCCGGCGGGAGGAGTGCGTCAAAGTGGCATTGGCATCACACCCGGAAATTGTCGCGGCACGTTCCGAAGTGGAGAAAGCTTCGGCGGCGGTCCGCCTGGCAAGGGCGGACTATTTTCCCGATATCTCGGCTTTTGCCCGGTACAGCTATCAGAGCAACGTCCCTTTCCTTGCCCGCAACTTTGGGACCTTTGGAGCCCAGCTGACCTATGACTTGTTTGATGGGGGGAGACGACGGGCAGCCGCAAGCGAGAACGGTGCCCGTCTCGCGCAGGCGCGAGAAAACCTTGCCCGGATCACGGATGAGGTGGAGCGCAGAGTGGAGACGGCCGCCAATAAGCTGGAGCGAACACGAGAAATGGTGAAGGTATCAGAACAGATACTCGCGCTGCGCGCCGAATCGACCCGGGTCTCCGCGCAACAGCTCGAAAGAGGCGAGGCTCTCCGGTCGCAGGCCGATGTCGCAGTTGCTCAGGAGTTCGACGCCAAGTCCCTGCTTCTCCGGTCGCAGCTCGAATACGTCCAGGCGAGAGATGAGATGATCGAGGCGATGGGCCAAATTCCGTGATGAGTCCCATGAGCCACAAATTCAGATTGTTCGTGATTCGCCTGTTCCAGCTTCGAGTGTTTGAGAACTGAGTAGCATGTGATACCGTCCAGCGAGTTTCGATTTACGAGCGCAGATGGACTGCGGGTAGCGTGCGCGCGGGACAGTCCTGGACCCGGCGTGGCGTGGCTGCTGGAAAAGCAAGAGGTAAGTCGAAACTGGCGTAAGCTGGCTTGAAGCGACGGGGACAGGCTGCTCTGCTTCGACAAATCACCCATGGCCAAGGAGCCTGTGGGGCGCGAGCCCACCGACTCGAAGGTGTTTTGTCCGTTATGCTGCGACTCGACAAGGCGGTTAATCAGCTCCGTGCCCTCTTATGGCCCAATGCGTTCTCAGTGACTTTAAGCCCTTCCAGCTTTTTCTCCATGCGTTAGGCGGAGACCACTAAAGTGCGCCAGGTTCCTTGTTGCTAAGCCGAACGGTGATTTCCACGTCTTGAAGCAACCCAGATCGACGGCATTGTAGGTCGGCGTTCCGCAAGTTCGGCACGCTCTCCCCTTCACAACCAGTAAGAGAAGCGTATGCTCCACCTCGTCTTCTCGACGGAGATCCGGTTCACTGAGTCGCAGCAACGTGGTCACTTCGGGCCATGCGTTGCCCTCACTCTACAACCCAAACTGTGAAACCTTTGCCGCGTCGAAGGAGTTCCTCAACGGGGTCGTTCCCCAGAAGTTGCCTCCACCTGGATAGCGACTCGCTCCCTACCACGATGGTTTGGCATTTCCGATCACTCGCCAGCTCGAGAATCTCGTCGCCTCGGGCGCGCCCTTCTGCTGGATCGACATACCGTTCTTCGATGGAACTGGCGGTCAGTCCTGCCTTGCGCAGGACGGTTCGGGCACCGGCCAGGACGGGTTGTGCCTTTTTCCTTGCTGCGACAATCCACTGGTTTTGATCTGAGTGAAGTTCTCTTTCCAGTTTTTCCTCTTCACTGGGGTCCTCAGCGCCGCCGTGCTCAATCAAATGAGCCGGAATTTCTGGCAGTGTGTGAGCAAGGCAAACCTTGAATCCTCTTCCTCGCCCAATAATCCCAGCCACGTATGAAACTGCTCGTTTCGATGCTTGGGATTCATCGATGACAACAAGCAGCTTTGTGTTTTGCATTTGAAATCACCAAATGTGAATTCGGCGTGCTCGGCGCCCACAGGGTCAGGCTGAGTGGAGACTTTACCTTTCTGCAGCCGATGAAGGCCGAGCGCCCGCCGGAAGATTCTTGTGAAGCGTCGTCGACGATATCATAGGCGTCATCCGGTCGGAAGATGCTGGAACCATCTGCGCGGACGGCCGACCCTGCTGGAACTGCCTTCCTCATGGCCACTACCTTACCGATGAGGTCCTGCGCTTACCAAAAAACCGAGATCTTCGCTCTAACAACGTTACGGAGATGCCGGGCCTTCTTCAAAAGCAAGAGGTTTATTGGCAGCGAAGCCACGGTATGTGATTGATTCCAAAGTCGATTGCATTTTTTGGCGAGCATAGGGGGCGCAAATCCCGGTCGGCACGATACATGCATGCCGCCACGGTAGAGTACCGGCGATGGAGAGTGGAGGGATGCCGCGGAAAATCATCAAGCTGGAAATCGGACACCGCAGTCGCAGGAGCGACCGCAATACGCACTTCACTGCGGAATAGCGGAAGACTGCCGCAGAAA